>CAMPIG010000416.1 GCA_946886255.1 uncultured Cellvibrio sp.
GTCTCGCCAATTTCGTGGATAAGCCAATCCAACGCGGCAAAATTGCGATTATCTGCCATGTGGAGCATTCCTCATTGTTCTTCTCGCTCATCGCGTAGATATGCTTGCACGTCGTCTACAGAAACGCGGTGCATTTTGGGATGCTCCCAGTCAACCGCTTCACCCAGCCCGATAATTAACAGACCACCAGGTTTTAGCCGATCAACTAAAGCATTCAGGATATCCCGCCGTAACCAGCGGCGGAAATAAACCAGTAAATTCTGACAAAAGATGACATCCACCTTGACCTGCGGTATGCAGTCGGGGCGAATGATATTGCCTTGGGTGAAACACACGCGCTCGCGCAATTTGCTGACGACTTCGTAGCTGCCATCGTCACAATGTTGCAAGTAACGTTTGATTTCTTCCGGTTTGACTTCTTCGAGTTTGCGCGCCGGATAGCGTGCCTCGCGCGCTTTGGCCAAGGCAGTGGTACTGATATCCACGGCGGTAATACCGTAATAAGGATTCAGCGCCGCCAGTTCAAAGCAATCGTTGATCACCATCGACAATGAATAGGCTTCTTCACCGGTAGCACAGCCGATGCTCCACACATCAAAACTGCCCGGCAATTGCTGGTTGTTGATCTTGTTTTGCAGATGACGACGGACATATTCCAGTGAAGGACGGTGACGGAAAAAACTGGTTTCCTTTACCGCAATGCGATCGACCAGAGTAGACCATTCCATCATGCCGGATACGCCGTGAGTGACCTCGACGTAATAATGATCATAATCGTCCAGGCCCAATTCGCGCATACGAATGGATACTTGCGACTCCAACAACGTCCGCTGTTGGCGCACCAGATGAATGCCGGTGCGCTCTTCCAGCAGCGTACTCCACTGAGCAAACTGTCTGTCGGAGAGCGTCGGTAATTTTCTCAGTGACCACGCCATATCTACACCCGCAAATCAATTACCGAGGAGGCAATTGATGAACTCATGCCTTCGCCGCTACGTGAGAGTAGTCATCTTCATCACCGGGCAGAACCTCATCATCCAGATCAATGATTTCGGTATCGTAATCAACCGCTGCAGTCGCTGGTGCTGGTTTGTGGGCGTGACGCGTATCAATAATGACGTCCTCTTCCGGCAGTTTGAAACCGGCTACGGATTCACGTAGATCGAGTGCCATTTCGGCGAGGTTACCAATCGATTGTGCTGTAGCAGAAGTACCGGCGGATGTCTGGGTAGTAATCTCCTGAATAACATTCATCGTGTTGGAGATGTGACCCGCCGAAGAAGCTTGTTGGCGAGCTGCGTTAGAGATGTTCTGAATCAATTCCGCAAGGTTGCCGGATACGTTTTCAATCTCTTCCAGGGCCACACCCGCATCCTGCGCGAGGCGTGCACCGCGCACCACTTCAGACGTAGTTTGTTCCATCGAAATTACTGCTTCGTTGGTGTCGTTCTGAATGGTTTTTACCAGTGCTTCAATCTGCTTGGTTGCTGCTGCGGAACGTTCCGCAAGGCGTTGAACTTCGTCCGCTACCACCGCGAAGCCGCGGCCCGCGTCACCGGCCATAGATGCCTGAATTGCCGCGTTAAGTGCGAGGATGTTCGTTTGGTCCGCAATGTCGTTAATCAAACTTACGATGTCACCGATCTCTTGTGACGATTCACCGAGGCGTTTAATACGTTTGGAGGTGTCCTGGATCTGTTCACGGATGGTATCCATCCCGTGGATCGTGTTCTGTACTACCTTGGCGCCGTTACCGGCAATGGATACCGCGCGCTCCGCTACCGCTGCCGATTCGGCGGCGTTTGCAGATACCTGGTCAATGGTGACTGCCATTTCATTTACCGCAGCAGAGGCACCGGCAATTTCTTGTGCCTGGTGTTCAGATGCTTCGGCGAGGTGCAGTGCAGTTTGCTGGGTTTCTTGCGCTGCCGCCGATACGTTTACAGCGGTTTCGTTGATTCGCGCTACCAGGATACGCAATTGGTCGATGGTGAAGTTAATGGAGTCCGCGATCGCACCGGTGAAGTCCTCGGTTACGGTGGCGGTCGTTGTCAGGTCACCGTCCGCGAGGTCGGCCAGTTCGTC
Organism: uncultured Cellvibrio sp.; assembly: GCA_946886255.1. The sequence continues at coordinate 2,086 of CAMPIG010000416.1, forward strand.
GAGCAGACGCAGAATCGCGGTCTGGTTACGTTCATTCGTTTCCGCCGTATATACCAAGCGGCGGCGAGTATTACGGAACAAGCTGATACCGATAAAGGCAGCGCAGAGTACCGCGATAGCGGCGAGGATCAGAATCAGTTGGTTATTGATCGGGCGTGCAGTGGCCTGGATAGAGATTTCATCAGCGATAGCTGCCAATGCTTGCAATAACTGAGGGCTATCTTCCAGCAGTGCATCGCTGGCCTGACGTGCGCGGAACAACGTGGTAGAACCTTCCACCATCTGCTGGATGGATTGATTTACCGCAGCAAACATTTCGGAAATTTGTTCAAGGCTGGCACGGGCACTGGCATCAGACACGCGGGAAATACGCATGGCCGGATCGCCCTGTTGCATTGCCGTCAGTACGCGACCGTAGATGTTGGCGTCGAGGTTGAACTGGTCTGCGGCGTTACTCGCATCGGTATCACCGCGCAGCATCTTATCCACGTTACGACCGATGCGTTCGGCCCGCCAGGATTGCATTTGTGCCTGGGAAACCTGGTCCGCCGGTGCATTGTTTTCCAACAGGATTTCTACGATGTTGTTGTGCTGTGCCTGCAGGTTGGGCAGGTTATCATTCAGGTTATTACCAACGTTGTTGAGGCTGACGATCAGTTCGCGGTTGGTCACGATCACCTGGGCGTTATTGCGCACTCGTCCCCAGATGCCTTCATAAGCAGCGAACTCGTTGCTTAATTCACGGCGGGTCCGCTCATCGCTGGCACGCAGGGATTCCCAGGTGCTGGTCATACTACTTAATACGCCGCTTAATTCGGTAAACGCCTCTTCATCGCCGGAGGTCGCATCACGGGAAAGGGCCGTAAGTCGATAGGCTTCCGCACGGAGATCCGCCACTTGTTGCAGATAGCGCTGATCGTTATCTGCGTCTTTCTGCACAATGAAGTAACTCACTGCGATTGCCGCGAAGCAGGCAATCAGCAATAGCACGGCAATCGAAATTCCCGGACTCGCCTTGACTGCCGCAAAAGGGCTTCTGGATTCAGTTTTCATCTACGTACTCCTACCGACTCTGCGTCTTATTTTTTATCCCCGGTAGCGGAGAACATCCCCGATACCATTGATTCCGTCTCCAGCTTGGTGTGGATACTCTTACTACCAGCTAGTTACTAACCTTTGGCCGCGTTGATGAAACGCGGATCTTCTGCCAGCAGCCCCGGTCGAAATAGCGACCATTGTTGGCCACCGAGTGAGTAGCTTCCGGTTACAAATGGCAAAATATTGCTGGCTATAGCACCAGCCTGTTCACTGTATTCATCCATGGGAAAATGCTGCATACCAAAGACCTGGTCTACCATCAAACCGCTGTACAGGGTTTCAGTTTCCAAAACCAGCACCCGGCGTTGTTTGCGGCCGCTGATCAGCCTGTCGCCAAAGAAGGTCGCCATGTCAAAGATGGGAAGCAGTCGTCCTCGCACATTGGCGACGCCTTTTACCCAAGGCTGAACACCGGGTAAGTGAGTAAAGCTCGGTACTTCCAGCATCTCGGAAACCTCACCCATGGGAGCTACAAAATTGCTGCCCATAAGTGAAAAGCCGATGCCGCTCCACTGTGGACGGATGTCGGTTTGTGCCGGCAAGCCGCGCGCTGCCGCGCGACTGCGTTGTGCGAGATCAAGGAGCGCCTGAAAGGCTACCTGTGGTTCTGACATAGACCGGTATATCCACTCTCACCAAGCGACCAACAGATTTTGCAATAACTGACTAATACGACTGTTGGGTGCGATTGTTATTAAATTTCGATGGCGCTGGGTCCGCCGTAACGTCCCGGCTCAATCCTTCTCAACGCATAACCTGAGCGATTGCTGCCATCAATACATCGGCTTCAATGGGTTTTGCCAAATAATCCCTCGCGCCCTGACGCATGCCCCAGACACGATCAGTTTGTTGATCTTTGGTAGTCACGATGATGACCGGGATCTGGGACGTTTCCGGAAGTTTGGAAAGTTGGCGCGTTGCCTGAAATCCGTTGAGACCCGGCATTACAATGTCCATCAGGATAACGTCAGGTTGCTCTTTCTGAGCCAAGGCGATACCGTCTTCGCCGTTCTCTGCAGTCAATACTGCAT
>CAMPIG010000417.1 GCA_946886255.1 uncultured Cellvibrio sp.
AACAAATACTGCGCGAAGCAGAATTGCGTGAAGGCATTCGTCCGAGTATCCCGGTATCTGCTGCAGCCAATTTGTTGATGGCGTGTATGGATGGTCGTATTACACAATTTGTACGCAGTGAATTCCGCCGCTCCCCGACAGAGTATTGGAATGAGCAGTGGACTTTGATTGCAGAGGGTTTTATGCGTTAAGGCGGCTCAGTTAGTTATCGCGGGAGATCTCTTCAAACCGTTTCATATCCTGGTCAAACTTGTCAGAGGCAATCTGGTACTCCCGCTCCCGTTGCTTGATCTGCATCTTGATATCGCGCTCTTCTGCTTGCAGATTGGCGAGATTCTTCAATAAGTCTTCACCGACGGCGCGCCCACTGCGCTCAATACTAGCCGCCTGCTCCTGTTGCGTCACAATCTGTGAGCGCACATTGCTCAGATTGCTGGTCAGGATGCTGATATTACCTTGCAGCTCCTGGAGGTTGCGCGTCTTGGCCGCTTCGATATCCGCCACACTGCTGTAACGACGTCGCAATAATTTATCGGCTTTTTCCTGTTGTTTGCGCAGCTTACGTTCTTCGGCAGCACGTTCTGCTTCTTCACCGGTTGGAGACGGCTCCACAACACGGATGACCTCACCATTGAGCGAAACGACTTCATAACCTTTTGGAACATATTCCGGCGGGATGGTGGCATTGATAACCTGAACGCCGTCTTCATTGACGTAGCGATAATAAACTCTGCCCGGCGCATCGGCAGCGTACGCCGCTGATGCGGACAAGACGGTAATGCCTGCTAAGCGGGAAATCAGTTTTATCAAGCCTTTATTCATCGTGTTACCCGTTCACTGTTTCAGGGTGCATCGACACCATAGGTGGCGCGATAACGTTTGATTTGATCGACCATGCCTCCCTGGCTGCCTTGCGTCTCCAGATAATCAATGATGTGGTTCAGGTTAATGATGCTCACCACGGGAATACCAAAATTCTGTTCCACTTCCTGGATTGCCGATAACGGACCCTGGCCCCGCTCCTGGCGGTTCAGGCCGATCAATACGGCAGCTGGCTCAGCATCGGCAGCTTTGATAAGCCCCATCACTTCGCGTACAGCAGTCCCGGCGGTGATCACATCATCAACGATCAGTATCTTGCCCTGTAATGGTGCGCCCACCAGGGTGCCGCCCTCGCCGTGATCCTTGGCCTCCTTACGGTTATAACAGTAAGGAAGATCCCTTTGATAATGGTCTGACAAAGCAATAGCCGTGGTTGCAGCCAGCGGAATTCCTTTATAAGCAGGCCCAAATACTACATCAAAGGGGATGCCAGATGCGGTGATTGCTGCCGCATAGTAGCGTCCTAATTCAGCTAATGCATTTCCGGTCTGAAATTTGCCTGCATTAAAGAAGTATGGGCTGGTTCGACCGGATTTCAGCGTGAATTCACCAAAGCATAGCGCCTGGTGCCTGATCGCCAGCTGAATGAAATCATGTTGATACTTTTCCATGCAAAATACCTGTGTATGATCTAACTTCTTATAGGTCTAACAATAATAACCGGATGGATTAGTTGCTGAACTTAATCCTGACTGTAGCTTCTATCAAATCGACAGCAAAAATGTGAAAAAAAGTATCAAACACTGCCACACCCGGTCATTGCGGTAACACAATTCTATAAAGCTCGGGTATCATACACAGTCCGTAATCAAGGGGCTAACATGAGAGTTATCAGTCTTAGCGTCGATGGTATTTTTCAAGCGGCGCAACGCGGCCTGTACGATTGGCTTGCAAATCAGGATGCAGATTTGATCTGTCTGCAAGATTTACGTGCATTGGAATATGAGTTGGATAAGCCCAACTTCCAGCTTGATGGTTATTTTGCTTACTTCTTCGACTCAGGTACCAAGCACTACAATGGTGTAGCTATTTACACTCGTGTGCAACCCAAGGCATTGATTTATGGCTTGGGATTTTCTTCCGGTGTTGATATGGAAGGGCGTTATCTACAGGTGGATTATGAGCATTTGAGTGTGGGTTCCTTGCTTGCGCCCAGCGCAACCTCTGAACTCGAATCCCAGGAGGTCAAGATCAAGTTCTTTGACGACTTCCAGGCTCACCTGGACAAGATCACCCGCAAACGCCGTGAGTATATTTTCTGTGGCAACTGGGAGATGGCCCACACGGCTCGCGATGTCACCAATAGTAGCGAGAACCAGCACAACTCCGGTTTTCTACCCCATGAGCGCCAATGGCTGAGTCAGCTGTTTAATCAACTGGGTTATGTGGATGCATTCCGTCGCGCCAATCGCGATCCGGATGAATACAGCTGGTGGCCCAGTGGTGCGATTGACGAGGGTGAAGGCTGGCGGACGGATTTCCAGGTGGTGTCCAACAGTATCGGACCGAAAGTGGAATACGCGACTATCTACAAGATGCAGCAGTTCTCCAGTCACCTGCCGGTGATTATTGACTACGACATTGAGTTGGAGCAGTTCTAGGAACCGCTGAGTGATCAGGTGCAGACCCACGCTGCACCTGATCTTTGCAGCGTTATTCTGTCAGTAACACCTGCTTCTGCAGTTGATGTAATTGCGCAATACCCTGTTTTGCCAAGCCCAACATAGCGGCAAATTCAGTCTCACTGAAAGGTTCCGCTTCCGCAGTCCCCTGAATTTCGATGATGCCGCCGTCATCGCCCATAACGATGTTCATATCTGTATCTGCCGCAGAATCTTCCGGATAATCCAGATCCAAAACCGGCTGACCACCGTAGATACCCACAGACACAGAAGCAATTGCCCGCTTCAAAGGTTCCCCTTTTACCTGGTTCTGCTGCTTGAGGAAAGCTACCGCATCGGCCAAGGCAACCCAGGCGCCGGTGATTGATGCGGTTCGCGTGCCGCCATCAGCCTGGATGACATCGCAATCTACGTGGATGGTGTTTTCACCGAGACTCGTCAAATCCACGGCGGCTCGCAAGGAGCGGCCGATAAGCCGTTGGATTTCCACTGTGCGACCGGTCTGTTTGCCGCGTGCGGCTTCGCGGTCCATTCGGGTACCGGTTGAACGCGGCAGCATGCCGTATTCCGCCGTCAACCAGCCCTGCCCCTGTCCACGCAGGAAGCTGGGAACACCAGCTTGTACGCTGGCGGTACAGATAACTTTGGTATCACCAAATTCGACCAGTACCGAACCTTCGGCATGTTTGGTGTAGTGACGGGTGAGGCGGATGTCGCGAAGTTGATCGGCCTGGCGGCCGCTGGGGCGTTGCATAACGTGATCCTTTAACTGAAGCGGATGGAGAAAGCGGGCGGCGCAGGTGACTGTGATACCATCCGCTCCTTTGAGCGGTGGCCAGCCATAGCTGCCGAAGGGAGAACTCTACCAGCTCTCATCCATCGCGGTAACAACACACGTCTTAATTAGGAGAATATTGCCCATGCCACGCAGTATGACTGGATTTGCCCGCCGCGAAGCCAAACTTCCCTGGGGCACCGTGATCTGGGAGATCCGCAGTGTCAATCACCGCTACCTGGAGCCGAGCTTCCGTCTGCCGGAGGATTTCCGCGAGATTGAACCCGGCCTGCGCGAATTGATTCGCAAGGCATTGCAGCGCGGCAAAGTAGAAGCGGCGCTGAGTATCCAATGGGAGCAGGAAGGTGAAGCGGAACTGGGTATCAACCTGGGCCGGGTCAACCAGCTAGCCAGAGCTGCACAACAAATCACTGAACAGTTAGGTGACCTTGCCGCGCCCGTAAATACACTGGAGATCCTCAAGTGGCCGGGCGTCATGCAAAAACAGGAGATGGACCGCGAAGCGCTGCAGCAAGCGGTGCTCAATGTTTTCGACGAAGCGCTGAAACAACTGGTTGAACATCGCGCGCGCGAAGGCGCGGAGCTGGAACAATTTATCCTGCAACGGCTGGATGCCGTATCCGCGCAAGTGGTTGCCGTTCGTGCTCGCTTGCCGGAGATTTTGCAAAGCCAGCGCGACAAATTACAAGCCAAAATTGCCACCCTGCAAGTAGACCTGGACCCTGAACGCCTCGAACAGGAAATCGCCCTGCTTGCACAAAAGGCTGATGTCGATGAAGAGCTGGATCGCCTCGACACGCACGTCATTGAAGTCAAACGCAGCCTCAAACAAACCGACTCCCTCGGCCGCCGGCTGGATTTTTTAATGCAGGAACTCAACCGCGAAGCCAATACCCTTTCATCAAAATCTAT
>CAMPIG010000418.1 GCA_946886255.1 uncultured Cellvibrio sp.
AGGATGACTGCGAACTGAACCCTACCGATAGCCCGACCGACAACACCGACGCATTGGGTTCCTGGGTGAGCACCAGCTTGGCGGCATTGATGCGGTATTGGCGGACGAGGCGCGAGAAGCTGATATCAAACTGCGTATTGATTAATTCGGAAGTCTGGTGCGTGCTTAACCCCAAAGACTCGGCCAAACGTGCCAGGCTCAAATCTTCATCTTTATAAAGCTCTTCTTTGTGCATCAGCGTTTGCAATTGTTTGGCAAGGGCATCGCAATCGTGATGTTTAAGCGTGGAGACCGCATAGCTGGTGGTCACGGCTTCAATCGCTTTCTGCAGTAGATCGGGGTAACGCAGCAGTAACCAAAGAATGACCGCAAGTACCAGAGCGGTGAGGTTGGCATAGGCCAGTATGTAAAAGCGCTCGCCCAGCCAGGGTGCAAACAGCCCCACCGCAAATATCACGCAGGCCACTACGGCAATACCTAACAGGCCAAAGCGCTCCAGTTCAAAATGACGGCGCTGGTCTTTAAGGCGGTGCAATTTCAATGTGAGCCAGAAGGCGCTGAGGCCGCCCATGGCAAAGGCCATGGGCAGTGCAATTTGTACCGGTGCCCAAGGCCCAAATAACACCGGGATGATGGCTAGAGAAAGCAGTAGTGACATACGGGATTGTGGCTCGATCAATTCCCGACAAAAACCATAAAAGGCTACCGGCGAAGCAAACAGCAGGGTGAGGTAGGCGGGCTCTTCAAATACGCGACCATCAAAGGCCAGCGCCCAGCCGTGAAAGGCCTGAATGGCGGTAACAATGGCTAACATTGTTGTGCAGGCAAATTTAGAAAACCCGGTTTTTTCAAAAGCCTGGTAGGTCCACCAATACACGCCCCACAAAATGGCCATGGCCACTAAACTAAAACCGATGCTCCATTGGGTAATCAGGGTCAACATAGGAGGGGTGGTATCCTGGGGTTTAAATGATGGGATTCAAACCATATCAGGTGTTTTGAGGGCTTTGAATCTTTTATTTGCCGGAAGCGTGCTGGGCTTTTTTTTGTGAAGATATTCGTTATCTGTGAGAGCAATGTCGGATTACGCCTTCGGCTAATCCGACCTACGGTGGGCTAGTGCAAGCCTGCGAACATGAGTGAGCGATGGGCGGCGGTGCCGGCCATAACGCCGTCGGCGATGGCAAAGGTTACATTCCCTGCGGCGCGGGCTGCGTCGCCGCACGCAAATACATGGGGAATGCTCGTCTCTTTGAGTGCATCTGTTTTAATGATAAAACCGAGTGGACTTTCTTCCAGGTCGCAACCGAGTTGTTCCGCCAGCGGACTCGATACTGATACTTTGCTCGCGACAAACAATCCGGCTAATGAAATCATACGACCGTCGCGCAAGGTGACGATGGCATGGCCGGAAATATCAGCGATCAGTTCTTTTTCAATCGAGACATTGCGCGCAGTCAATTGCCGCTGTTGTTCCTCATCAGGTTCAAATACGCCGTTGATAAAAAACGTTGTGATGCCCCAGTCCGGAATCATCAGTGCCTGATGCATGGACATTGCACTGGTTGCAATCACACCCAGGTGGCCATTATCTAATTCATAACCGTGGCAATACGGACAATGGAAAACGGATTGGCCCCAGCGCTCTTTCAATCCGGGAATAGCGGGAATTTCATCGCGCACACCGAGTGCCAATATCAGGCGTTTACCGCTAAAGGTTTCGTTGCTATCAGTTTTTACTGCAAAGTGGTTATCGCTTTTTTGGACTGATATGGCTGTGTCAGCACGCCAGGTGACGCTTGGATATTTCAACAATTGTGCTTTGGCATTACGGGCGATTTCGTCGGGTGTTTTGCCATCCTGCCCAAGCAAACCGTGAGAGGCGCTGGCAAAACGATTGCGCCTTACGCCGGCGTCAATTACCAGCACGGAGCGCCGGCCCCGCGCAAGTTGTAATGCAGCGGCCATGCCGGAGTAACTGCCGCCCAGGATAATCACGTCAAACATTATCGCCTCCTGTTATTGGTGAACCAATAAAAAATGCATCAAGCCCTACAGGTTTTTGCAGGTTCTGGAAATAGTTCTACGAGCAAGTGCTTTTGCGTTTCTGCATGCGCCGATGAAAATCCTTGCTCAACTGCGCCAGCGTCACTTCGCGAAAACGGCTGAGCAATAATGTTTCGGCATCGTGAAATGCCTGATTCATCGCCGCATTCACCGCCTCTTCCACCAGACAACCCGGCGACTCGGTGCGGTTGCCCATGGCCAGCATGGTCGGTGAACCGAGGGCAAGATAAATATCGTGGAGAGTAATCTTGTTCAGGTCGCAGGAAATCCGCCAACCACCACCGTGACCTTTCTCGGAATGCACCAGTTTCTGTTCACGCAGCCCGCCAAGAATGCGGCGAATCACCACCGGATTAGTCTGCATCATCCTGGCCAAGGCCTCGGACGTCTGTGGCTCGTCGCTCTCCGCCATGTGAAGGAGCACGTGAAGAACACCGGAAAGCCTGCTGTCGCGTTTCATGATAAAACCTGTTCTGCAAAGTCATGTAACTAATAATATTACATGATGCGGCAGCACACAACCCCGTAGGTCCGATTAGCCGGAGGCGTAATCCGACACAGATTTTCAGCGGGAAGTTTTTAGCAGAATTGAAATGTCGGATTACGCTAGGCTAATCCGACCTACGGGCGTGGTCTTCCGGATCATCCTCATCGTCATGATCGGGATCTTCAATATCATCGCGGGCAACCATAAAGATAACGATAGGAACCACCGCCAATAATCCAAGGGTAAAGATCGGCAGAACCCAGGCATCACTCTCAAACGTCTTCACCATATCCATCAGATTGACAAAGCCATAACCCAAAAGCACCAGACCCACTAACACGGGAATGATCAACAGTTTCTTTAACAAAGGATTCATGGCCGCTCCTGACACAATGACAATCATCGAAGCGCCTCCATGCTAAAACCTTGAGATCAGCGTTTCGGGAATGTGGAAGCATAGCAGATTTGGAATGGGGCTTCCTGCGGAGGAGGATAATTGGGGAAAATGCTTTCTTAAAAGGAGAATAAATCTGCCGTATTGCTTGGCTCAAGTTTGTCATTAGGGCTTTGGTTTTCGAAATCTTCAACTCAGGGATGAACTGCTGGACAAGAGTGCAGCTACTAAGACATGGTGTAATAAACGAATGGGATCAGATGTCCATTGCATGGTGGCAGCTCCTGTTAAACATTATTGGAAAAAGCGAAAGTGAGTTGATTGGCAGTCATGGCAGTGCTGTATTCGCTCACCGGCAGTTTCTCCAGTACATCAGCCATTGGCTGACAACTGTTCGATGTCATCGATAAACCCTGGGTATACAGCGTGAAAGTATGCGGTGAGGAATAGAGAGACAAAGCATGATATTTTGATGACGGTTTTTTACACGGAATAGAATCGCGCCATGTACAACGATGTTATTAGTGGACTCGCTATAGTCCTGACCCTTATCGCTTTCCTACCCTACATTGCTTCTACGTTGCGCGGGCAAACCCGGCCGCATGTGTTCTCGTGGGTGATCTGGGGTATCACAACATTTATTGTATTTTTGGCGCAGGTGAAGGATGGCGGCGGCGCGGGTGCCTGGCCTATCGGGGTATCCGGTATTATCACCATCGGCGTGGCGATCATCGCGTACCTCAAGCGTGCAGATATCACTATTACCACGTTGGATACAGTATTTTTTGTTGCGGCAGTTTCTGCTGTGCCTTTGTGGTATTTCACGGCTGACCCTATGTGGGCAGTGGTGATACTGACGGTGGTTGATTTGTTAGGCTTCGGTCCTACACTGAGAAAAGCATTTCATTCTCCGCATGAAGAAAATCTGACGTTCTTCGGATTATTCCTGTTGCGCAATCTCTTGGCGATTGTCGCGTTGGAGCATTACTCTGTGACCACGGTATTATTTCCTGCTGCGGTTGCGCTGGCTTGTTTTCTGTTGATTCTGCTGATCGCCTATCGCCGCACGCTGAGTTCCTCCTGAAAAAAATAACGCGCCATCTTTGTAGTTTTTTGTAAAACTGCCAACGAAAATATTTATCTTTCTTCGTTATCTGTTAAAAATCATCCGGTGAAATGTCTTTCACATGCGTTACTCAACAATCATCGGAGGATTTATGAAGAATAAACATAACTTTCAGTGGCGTTATTTCG
>CAMPIG010000419.1 GCA_946886255.1 uncultured Cellvibrio sp.
CGCATGGCTATTATGATTAACAGCAATAACCAAGACCGTCTTCATATCCGATTTGTTTTTTGATGTAATTGAAATAAGGTACGAATGTGAACGCTTAGGCGACAAAAGATCTCTGCGCAAGAATGTTTTTGTTTAAAGCAACCGTTTATTTTATTTTTTTAACTCACTAGAAGGATGACCGCTATGACTACTTCAGACACCACCACTACCTCCCCAAATGGCAATGGCGTTGCCCGTTCTGCTGAAAAATTGGCTGAACGTTCGAAAACGTCTTCCAATAATCTCGTCGACGCGGCCATGAGCGCTGGTGATGAGCTCGGTTCAGCAGCAAGAACCGAATTCAACAATATCATGGCCGATCTTCAGGAATTGGTAGCACGCACAGGCAAATTATCGGGCCAGGAGTTGGCTGCTATTCGTGTGCAGATCTCAGAAAAATTGAATGTGGCAAAAGAGAAATTGCACCATTTATCGGAAGACGCTTCAGTAGCCGCTCACAAAGGCGTCGACACCACCGAAAAAATGATAAAAGATCATCCGTTCCAATCCGTCGGAATTGCCGCGTTGGCCGGGCTGGTATTGGGTGCACTGATCAGCCGCCGTTAATATCTGCCTTTTCCAAATTTTTACCCATATGGGATAGAACAATGATTACAGGACTTCGCAACCTCAAAGCCAACGTCGCTATCCTGCTGGATCGTGTTGAGCTTTACAGTAAATTGGTAGCAGCTGAAACAAAGATTGAGACCTCATTGATCATTCACCGTCTCATATGGGTAGGAATCGGAGCGTTATTTGCTTTTTTCGCGTTAGCCATGATTCACACGGCTATATTAGCTTCTTTTTGGCATACCGAGTTTCGTGTATGGGCGGTTGCGGGGGTCTTGCTTATCGATGTTTTGATAGCAGGCGTTGCTATTTATACAGCAAGCCGTCCATCCAAAGAGGAAGCCTTTGCTGTCACCAAACATCATTTGGCTGAAGATATCAAATTTCTCAAGGAATCCCTATGACCGACGTCAAAGACCAGGAGCATTTGCGCGATACCATCAGCAGTGTCCTGGAAATATCCCGCGCCTCATGGAAGTTGAAAAACGACCAGGAAACTTATGAAGAAGAAATGGCCGAAGGTAATTTTCCGCGCAGCATGTTGCTAAAAACTCTAACTCGACATCCACTGGCTGCAGCAGCAACTACCGCAGCACTCTGGTATGTGGGGCCAGCTCGGTTTGGCGCTATGGCGGTAGCCGGAATTAGCCTCTTCATGCGTCATCGCATGTCAATCTTACCCTTGGCAGAGCAGCTGATGACTTCCCAAATTCTTAAACCCAGGAAAAAGCCCTCTCAACCTTCTACCCCGGATTGATCGCTTTCTCCGTTTGCTTCCATTTTATTTTCCATGAAAGGTTAGATATGCAGGCACAGAAACCACCCTGTCCCTGCATGATACGAACGCGCTTTATAGCTACAGCAAATTCAGGTCCCCGAGAATACCAATGAGCCCAATGACGATCAGATAAACAGCAACAATATAGTTCAGCAGTTTAGGCATCAGTAATATCAGAATGCCGGCGATCAGAGAAATCAGGGGAGCAAGTGTTAAGGTCGTATCCATGGTTATTTCCTCTTTTGTTTGTCAGATGTCCACAGCGACTCCAGCTTATCCATTAAATTAATAGCCATCCGTCTGGCAGCTAACATTCCTTTTTGTTCGAGCTGCGCGGTTTTTGACGCGATACATAATACGAAAACTGGTAAAATGTGCCTCCTTTTTTATCTCTACAGGATCCCACGTCCGCATGTCGATTATTAACTGGTTTCCCGGCCATATGCATAAAGCTCGCAAGGATATCGCGGAGGTCATGCCGCTGGTGGATGTCATCATTGAAGTGCTGGATGCGCGCATTCCTTTTTCCAGTGAAAATCCACTGGTGCCAGAACTGCGTGGCGAAACGCCATGCATTAAACTATTAAATAAAGCCGATCTCGCCGACCCCACTATTACTGCACGCTGGGTTGAACAAATGGAACTGGAACGGGGCATCACCGCGTTACCGGTCACCCAGCAATCCCCCGAAAAAATCCGTCAGCTGCTAACGCTGTGTGAAACGCTTTTACCTCACAGGAACCTGGAAATTCGTGGTGTGCGCGCCATGATTATGGGGATACCGAACGTTGGTAAATCTACCATCATTAATACCTTGGCCGGCCGCACTATCGCCAAAACCGGTAATGAAGCTGGCGTCACCAAAGCGCAGCAACAAATTAAACTACCCAACAATATGTTATTAACCGATACCCCTGGGTTCTTGTGGCCCAAACTCAGCCCGCCGTCATGCGGCTACCGCCTGGCCGTTACCGGGGCTATCAAGGATACGGTTTTCGATTATGCCGATATTGCCTTGTTTGCCGCAGATTATTTGCTAAAGGCGTACCCGGAAGCATTGCAGGAACGCTATAAACTACAGAATTTACCTGAAACGGATATTGAATTATTGGAGGCGATCGGCGTGCAGCGGGGCTGCATTCGCAAAGGCGGAGGGGTTGAGCTACAGAAAGTGTCGGCTTTACTGATTAATGAACTCAGATCGGGTCTATTAGGCCCCGTAAGTCTGGAAACGCCGGAGATGACCACCGCCGAAGAAGAGGCTGCAAAAATTGATGAAGCCCAAAAAGCCAGGGCAAAAGAACAACAGGAAAAATTAAGACAACAGAAAGCAAAAAAACGCTATCGGTAAAACCGGTAAAGTAAAGCCCGTTTATCAATAAGGGCTTTACTTTATCGCATCCTTTCACACCCGCCTCCCTGACATTACGTTTTCCTTGTGGTACTACATTTCATAAATATTCACATTTTAATCCCGACGGAATAAAGCCGCTGCCAATGCACCTACAGCAAAAGCAATACCCGCTACCAGCAAAGGATTTTTGCGGCTAGTGACTTTTATATACTGCATGGATTTCTTGGCTTGAATACGGGCTTTTTCCTGCGAATCAGATAAACGTTGCGCAGTTTCCGCCGCTACATGACGTAGTTTTTCTTCAGTACCAGCAAACTTTGATGCAATAACACCTGCAGCTTCATGAGCTGCACCACTGGCCTTCTTGACAGTGGGATCATTTTCAATTTGCGCTATCTTGGACATAAGAACCTCCAATGATTTAGTTACACAGTGAGTGGTCATGCAGGTCATTTATCACCGATGTCCGGGTCTTTTAGATAAAAGCCCCATGATGATAGAAACCAGCAACATAACCAGAAAGATAAAAAACAGAATTTTCGCAATACCCGCCATGCTTGCTGCAATTCCGCCAAAACCAAATAAGGCTGCAACAATAGCGAGAATGAAAAATATTACACTCCAACCTAACATAGCGTATTCCTCTTATGGGATTAACGTTGGGAAGAGCATCGCCTTATGTTCTTCCCAATTAACGTAGGAGCAACCTATTAGAAAGTAAATTGCAAGTTTACACTTGCGAAATCTACATCCATGTCAATGTCGTCAGGTTGCAATACATCAATTTCATCACGTGAAATTTCAAAATTAAAACGCTCATATTCAATTTTCAAATCCAGATTTTCCGCCAGACGAATTTTTGTACCCACGCCCCAGAAAGTTTCCTCTCCATCATAATCGTCTGACACATCAATAGGGCCAGCCTCGAGACGTGCATCGCCGTCCCACAACATTTGCCCACCCTTGGCATAGATAGAAAATGCCTGGCTAATAGGAGCTTCAAGAATCAAGCCTAACGTGGCGCCTTTTGGATCAAAGCTCAGCTCGTCGTTACCTGCTTCATCAAAATCGATGTATGCACCTTCCAAGCCGATAAACTCGTTAAATTTGACAACCGCAAAAGCTTTTTTAGCCGCCTCGTCCTCGTCGAAGTCACCATCCTTTAGTTTTGTCATACCGTAACCAGCACCGATAGAAAATTCCGGATTAAACCGCCATCCGTCGTCTGTTTCGTAGCTGGAAGTCTGCGCGACGGCAAGGGATGAACAAAGAGCCAGAGACAACAGAGCAGAAGTTTTGTAAATCATTGTGGATTCTCCTTTATCTATAAATTTCAAAATAGATAAGAGCAAAGCCTGTGCCAACAGCAGAATATTTATGAAAACATATACATTTCTTACTAATAATGAACAAAACGATGAAAAAATGCGCGAAGCAGGTAAACAGGCTCAACTGAAAC
>CAMPIG010000420.1 GCA_946886255.1 uncultured Cellvibrio sp.
AGTCGTATCCAAATGGACGGGCATTCCGGTCTCCAAGATGCTTGAAGGGGAGCGTGAGAAATTACTGCGCATGGAGGAAGCCTTGCACAAGCGCGTTATCGGTCAGCACGAAGCCGTGGTGGCTGTAGCAAACGCGGTGCGTCGTTCGCGCGCTGGACTCTCTGACGCCAATCGTCCTAATGGTTCTTTTTTGTTTCTCGGACCAACCGGCGTCGGTAAAACTGAGCTGTGTAAATCCCTGGCAGAATTTTTATTTGACACCTCTGATGCCATGGTGCGCATCGATATGTCGGAGTTTATGGAAAAGCATTCCGTCGCGCGCCTGATCGGTGCGCCTCCCGGTTACGTGGGTTACGAAGAGGGCGGCTATCTCACGGAAGCGGTGCGACGTAAACCTTATTCGGTGTTGTTGCTGGACGAAGTGGAAAAAGCGCACCCGGATGTTTTCAATATCCTGCTGCAGGTATTGGAAGATGGGCGTTTGACTGATGGACAAGGCAGGACGGTGGATTTCCGTAATACCGTTATCGTCATGACGTCCAATTTGGGTTCTGATCGTATTCAGGAATTAGCGGAAGACAAATCCTTCGATACCGTAAGCTTTGAAGGCTTGGTCAATGATGATGCCAATAACTCCATCAACAATGAAAATCGTTACAACGCCATGAAGGATGCGGTGATGGATGTTGTTGCCGGGCATTTCCGGCCGGAGTTTATCAATCGTATTGACGAAGTGGTTGTCTTTCACCCCTTGGGTCGCGACCAGATCCGTGGCATCGCTGATATCCAACTGGACTTGTTGCGCAAGCGTTTGGCTGAACGCGACCTGAGTCTTGATTTGGATGACGACGTTATGGACAAACTGGCGAAGGCCGGCTTCGACCCTGTCTATGGAGCCCGTCCGCTAAAGCGAGCAATTCAGCAACAGATTGAAAACCCGCTGGCTCAGGAAATCCTTGCTGGCAAATTCATGCCGGGCGATACAATCTTTGTCGGGTTGAAAGGCGACAAGCTGGTTTTCTCTCGCAGCAAAGCGGAATTGCTGGGGGAAAAGCGGATGCACTAACAACAAAAAAGGCCATCGTGTGATGGCCTTTTTCGTTTCCACATCTTGATCTTTAGCAACTTTCATCAATCGCTTGCTGAGTTGACTGGATACGCTCTTGCTGCTCCTCTGGTGTCAGGAAATGGAAAGAACCATCCTCACCTTTTACCTTAACGCGTCCGAAATTTTGCAAGGTCTCCATATTTTTGCGTGCCGCTGCGCAACGGGTGGGGTCTTTTAATGCCTGAGCCATTTCTTCATCTGCCTGTTGTTGTCCAGCAGCAGCTCCATCGCCACTTGCCGGTGCGGCTGATTCATAAGTGACCGGTTCGCTGTGGCCGGTCTTGGGCTTAATGACTTCGGTTTGTGTATTTTTAGGCGGATGTTCGCTGAAGTGCGTTACTCCATCCGCATCGACCCACTTATACACCTTGGCGGCGAAGGATTGGCTTGCCAGTGTGAGACTGGCCATACAAAGAGCGAGGGCAAACAAACGTTTCATGGATAAGACTCATTGTTTTACGGGTAATGCATCAACTATAGCTGCTAATACCCAAAGAGCGGAACAGGAAAGCTGGAAACTGTGACAGTTTGCCCGTCAATTAACGTTAGTGACAGCGAGGTATCCGGGATTATCTGGGGAAATCTCGGCATCTTCCCTTGACTTTGGCGACTATCTTGCCAAAATTGCCAGTTCGCAAGATGGCTTGTAGATCCAGTCGATAACCTCGGCACCACAGTCTGCTTCCGGTAAGTCACCCGCTTATCGAACCATTCGCAATCGCGAAGGCGCGTCCACCGACGACGTCTGCCCTGCTGGCCACCGCAATCGCTACCCGCGCGGGGGCAGGGGAATCTGGTTAATCACACTGTCGATGATGCACAGGGCGACTCCCCTTTGGGGTAAGGTCGGACCTGTGCGTTGCCATTTCTGTTATCGCGCAATTCTTACTCCTGTAGCTTGCGCAATTTATGTTTTTAAAGGGGAATCAAAGTGGAAATGCTTTCAGGCGGAGATATGTTAATCCGCGCGTTGCGAGACGAAGGTGTTGAATACATCTTCGGCTACCCGGGCGGTGCTGCATTGCATATCTACGACGCTATTTTCAGGCAGCAAGATGTCAAGCACATACTGGTGCGTCACGAACAGGCCGCCACCCATATGGCGGATGCGTATTCACGCTCTACCGGCCGAGTGGGCACCGTGCTGGTGACGTCCGGTCCAGGCGCGACCAATGCCATCACCGGTATTGCCACAGCTTATATGGATTCTATTCCGATGGTCGTGATCTCTGGTCAGGTACAGAGCCACCTGATTGGTGAAGATGCGTTTCAGGAAACCGATATGGTCGGTATTTCGCGTCCGATCGTGAAACACAGTTTCATGGTCAAGCACGCCAGCGAAATCCCGGAGATCGTCAAGAAAGCCTACTTTATTGCGGCGACTGGTCGGCCCGGCCCGGTGGTAATTGATGTGCCCAAGGATATTACTCATCCGGCACAGACCTTTCCCTATGAATATCCGGATAAGGTCAAGATCCGTTCTTATACACCGGCCACGCGTGGTCACTCCGGGCAGATTAAAAAGGCTGTGCAGTTATTGTTGGGTGCCAAACGGCCGGTCATTTATACCGGCGGCGGTGTGGTGCAGGGTAATGCCTCCGAATTGTTGACCCAATTGGTTCAACTGCTCGATTTTCCGTGTACCAATACCTTGATGGGCTTGGGTGCTTATCCGGCGACGGACAAACGCTTTCTTGGCATGTTGGGCATGCACGGGACTTTTGAAGCTAATACGGCCATGCACCACAGCGATGTGATCCTGGCTATCGGGGCGCGCTTTGATGATCGCGTGACTAACACGGTGAGCAAATTCTGCCCTAACGCCAAGATTATTCACGTGGATATTGATCCAGCATCTATCTCTAAAACGGTTGTCGCCGATGTGCCGATTGTCGGCGCCGTAGATAGCGTGCTAAGTGAAATACTGGCGTTGATCCAGGAAACAGATGAGCGCCCGGATGCCGAAGCGATTGCTGCCTGGTGGAAACAGATTAATGAATGGCGTGAGCGTCATGGCATCTATGCCAAGCCCCGCTACGACACCGTCAGCGATGTCATCAAACCACAGGATGTTATCAAAGCCATTTGGGACGTTACTAAAGGCGATGCCTTTGTCACTTCAGATGTGGGCCAACACCAGATGTTTGCGGCGCAATACTACAAGTTTGACAAGCCGCGCCGCTGGATCAACTCCGGTGGTCTGGGCACCATGGGCTTTGGTCTGCCGGCTGCCATGGGGGTGCAAATTGCCCATCGTGATGCGACCGTGGTTTGCGTCACTGGCGAAGGCAGTATCCAGATGTGTATTCAGGAGCTTTCAACCTGTACCCAATACCATTTGCCGGTCAAGGTTATCTGTTTGAACAACCAGGCGCTGGGTATGGTCCGTCAATGGCAGGATATGCAGTACTCCAGCCGTTATGCAGAAAGTTTGTATGAGGATTCGTTGCCAGACTTTATCAAACTGGCTGAAGCCTACGGTCATGTCGGTATGCGAGTAACCAAAAAGGAAGAGCTCAAGGCGAAGTTGGAAGAATGTTTTGCATTGAAAGATCGCGTGGTGTTTATGGACATCATGGTTGATCAATCTGAACACGTTTATCCCATGCATGTTGCACCGAACGGTTCAATGCGTGACATGTACCTGAGCAAGACGGAGCGTACCTGATATGAGACGTATTATTTCTGTATTAATGGAAAATGCTCCCGGTGCCTTGTCTCGCGTTGTGGGTTTATTTTCCCAGCGTGGCTACAACATTGAGAGTCTGACCGTGGCGCCGACGGAAGATCCGACGCTGTCGCGGTTGACACTGACGACCTTGGGCGATGACCACAAGATCGAGCAGATCACCAAGCATCTTAATAAATTGATTGATGTCGTGAAATTGGTCGACTTGACGGAAGGCGCTCATATCGAACGCGAGTTGATGTTGGTAAAAGTCAAAGCAGCCGGGGCGCAACGTGCTGAGGTAAAACGTTGTGTTGATATATTTCGCGGCCAGATTGTGGATGGAACGAGTCCGCTGTACAGCGTTCAGATCACGGGTGCGAGCGCTCAGCTGGATGGGTGTGTACAAGCGGGCGGTGT
>CAMPIG010000421.1 GCA_946886255.1 uncultured Cellvibrio sp.
CAGGGGAGGCAGTTTCATTATCTATTTTTCTAATGTCAGCTAAATAAAGATCATTTTATCGGATATTAAAACCTAATTAGACTTCCAGTGCGAATCATGGGAGCGCGGAGGGGGATCCGCTTCCGAAAATGCTCGGAGCCAGGGATGGCGGAGAGCAAGCGTACATGGACGTACTCGCAGCGGTTTTCGGAAGCGGATCTCCCTCCGTGCTCTTCCACGGAGCTTGAGAACGGAGGGAAAAGATATGTCAGGAAAAACCGTAAACAGTGCCATTCTTCTGCTGGTGATCGGCAACGCCATGGCATTAATTTCCGACGTATTCATCAAACTGCTCGAACCCGGTGCCCCGGTGTTCCAGTTTGCCTTCCTGCGCTGCGTCCTGACCCTGGCCTTCCTGTTGCCACTGGCCGGCAAACTGGACCGGAAGTACCTTTTCGCAGGACTGAAAATCCATGCCCTTCGCGCGCACATCCATCTTGCAGGCATGCTGTGCATGGTCATAGCCCTGGGCAATCTGCCCCTGGCTACTGCCAACGCCGTGTTCTACGCCGCTCCGATACTGGTGATGGTCCTCGCTGCGCTGGTGTTTGGGGAGCGCCTAACGCCCATGAGCGTGACCGCCGTATTCAGCGGGTTTCTGGGCATCGTGTTGATCCTGAGGCCTGTCGAATTTGATTGGGCAGCCATTGCCGCATTGGGCTCCGCCTTCACTCTGGCCATCAATGCCGTGATGGTGCGCAAGCTGCCCCAGCAGCAGTCCACGATTCACAAGCTGT
Source organism: uncultured Cellvibrio sp. (assembly GCA_946886255.1). The sequence goes on from CAMPIG010000421.1 coordinate 777, forward strand.
TTCTGAACTACCTGCTAATAGTGCCAGCCGCAGCGGCGTTGGCTCTCTGGGAAGGCGCCAGTTGGGATGGCTCTATGCTCATCAGTGCCTCAGGCTCGGCACTGTTCATCTTGGGCTACAACATGACGGTCCTGCTCGCGTACCAGCAGGTGGATGCAAATCAGGTCACCAGCGCTGAATACACCGGCCTGATCTGGGCGGTGTTGATCGGATGGGTAGGTTTCAATGAGATGCCCGACCTCTGGTTCGCCGTGGGCAGCGCCATGATCGTGGTGCCGTTAATTCTAATTGGGTTGCGTTCGCGCCAGAGGAGCCACCGGGTATTGCAGGCTCATCCGGCGAATGGTTGACGCCCTCTACTCACAGATATATCAAGGGATGACCCGATCCCGTCTGTAGGACCTAATGTGGGGTCAGGGTCATTCCTCAGCGTAGCACGGCACACGAAACCGAATGCGGCGCTCCAAAGACTGATTGGCGGGGTACAAAAGTTAAGCTACGGTCGCAAAGCGGACATTCCGATTGAATGATCAACGCCAGTGGGAATGCGCGACTATTGAGCACTATGCAGTAGCGCCCCGTTGGTCACGCTGTTATGTACTGGCGAATTTGATGGCGACGAGCAGATAACTCAGTAGCCCATAATATCCAAACAAGACAAAGACATGCTTACCCCAAAAAAGCCCTATTCCTGGCCAATTAAAATATTTTGGCGCAGTTATTTCTTCATCTTCCTTCAAACCACTCTTCTCCAGATGCCTGTGATAAAAGCCCCATATTGCAGCCGAGTAGATGTATTGAAGAAGATCGCATGCCAGACCGGCAACCAAAAATAGCGTAGGCCACAATAGCTCCTGTGGCAGCGTTATGGCCTCGTCGGCCCTACTGTTGAATATCCAAACAAGCGCAATGCCTGCAAACGCAGCCTGTCTCGTAACTGCGCTCGCTGAGCCACTAAACCCATAGTAGGTTTCTCTGTAGCCAGAAAGATTCATGACTATTGTTTTCCATTGCTAGGAGATCTTGGACCAGTGCTGTTGGTGTTGTTATTGTTCCCATGGATATTGTCTCCTGGGCGTTTGATTATTCTATCGTTCCCGCCTCTCTTACCGTCATTGCCTCCTTTCTGCCCCCCAGAACCCTTCTTGTCTTTATCGTTTGCCATGCATATCTCCATTTCGATTTTCATATATTTAATGCAAGCCTTTAGGGCAATTTTGTATCCGAATAATGATGCAAAATTACCCGCCAACAGCGACTCGTTACGTCAGCCCTCTATTCTGGAGTTAGAAAATAGGACTGTTTATATAAGCCCTCTCTCCGCCAGTTGCCGGTAGTGCTCTCCAAGCACTGTAAGGCGAACTGTTTTGCTCTCCATAGCCGCATGCCACATATGAGGCGCATCCTCAGGTACTACCAATCCCACGCGGTTGTATTTCTGCAACACGCTGAAGATCTCGTTGTGCTCCAAAATCGGCGCCGGCACGCCTTGAGGATCTTGGGCCCAAGATTCGTGACGTTCGGGTTCGTAGGTGGGATCAAGCTGGAAGTGATGACCTGGGGCTGGAAAAAACTCTGAGATTCGGCGGAGATCAGTAAGTTCAAGAGGCGGCTGGACTTTTCTAAGGGATACAAAACGGTTCACATTGGTCTTAAAAACAGGCCGTTGCGCCCACGGGCCAAGTGACTGGTCCACATGGGCATATACCCCTCCTGGCGTTACATCACCAACCAGGTTTCCTGCTGCCCCGCCAAGCGCGTCAACCAACAGGTTGGTGAAAACGCCTGCGCCATTTTCTTCGGTTGCATATTGCTCTGCTGTCGAGGCAGTTAGTATTGTTACGCCATCGCTGATTTCAGCTACTTTTTGCTGCAGTGCACTTCCTCCTGCAACACCACTGTGACAACTGTCGAGGATAATCACCCGATTCTGAATCCTCGATTGGTTTGCCATTGTCATAATTTCAGCCAACGGTACGCCATCATTACCAGATTTAACTTCTGAAGAACAAAGATAACCGCCAGTAGCTTCGATGTGACCATGGCCAGCGAAATATAGAATGGAGACCTCACCATCTCCCGAAAAAAGATTTTGGATTGCCTCTCTAAGCTGGTCTCGATCGCACAAATCACCGGGCCCTGTCGCAGTGAGATGTTTAACACCAAAATTGACCGAACCATCAGCGTGTCGTTCTAGCATCGCCTTGACTGCAAACGAGTCGTTAACGCAACCAAAGAGTGGTGATACATTTTCGTAATGATTGATTCCAACAACAAGAGCTTTACGCATTAGAGGCTATCAATCCATTTGGCAATGTTATCCCAAGTCCACACCATTGTATTTACACCGGCTATATCTGTGCGATCACCTTTGTAGGCCCAAATCCCGCGAACTTTCTTTTTTTCTTCCTGGGCGCATTGAATCTCCCATTTTTGACCACTCGATTTGGGTGAGTTTTGGCTAGCGATTACAAGAACCCCGTCCGACCGAAGAATTCGAGTCCGAACTTTCTTCTTCCATTCACTTTCGTAGGCTTCTTTAACCGACATATCTATATACTCGAACGACGAGTTTGTATTCAACGATTGGCCCTTGATCATGTTGCGAATTTTTTCATCTTCTATCGCAAAGGCAATGAAAATTGTTTTCTTATTGGCCATTCTAGGCTTCCTTTTGGTTTAAGCATAACGGCAATGATAGGCGACGTCCGACTAGGGCATCCGGTGGAGGTCGTAGGCCGGAACGTACTTAATTGACTGTATTTGGTTTGCCCACGTTTGACTTGATCTCAGGCCAACTAAAGCAAACCATGTGCGAATCAGTTTTTGCAGCCGTTTTTGCCGCACGTGATCCTTTCATGCGATGAAACCCAATGGCTGGGGTTCTCACGGGTATCGAAACCGCAACCAGTTTTACCGCCTTTGTTACCACTGTGAACTTCATCTGTTGGTGTATGCTTGACCGCCATCTTTAACCCTCCTCAAGGGTGTGAACATTCTAGGCTTGCTCTGACCGATTGGTGTACGAATTTTGTACACAAAACAAGCCTACACCTTGACCTTTAGCTGTTCAAGCATACAGCCTGTATAAATGCACATAACATCAGTTAGGCAGCGTAATTTATTGTCGCGGAAATTCGACTGCATCATGGTTACTAACTTTGAACCATCAATCGCGCTGCAGATAAATTGATAAAACAATAGCTTAGCCAAACATGGCCATCTCTACCATGTGATCATTCAGCGCCTGCGATTAGCTTCGATGCTCTGGAGGAAAGCCCTGACTCGAATGTCCGCTTTTGTTTAGGTCTCGCCTGGGATGCGGGACGGTCGCAGAGCTAACACTCAGGATGGGCGATTAACGCCTGCTGCATGCGCACACTTAAATGGCGTTGAAGGCGCAATGGTTATATT
>CAMPIG010000422.1 GCA_946886255.1 uncultured Cellvibrio sp.
AAGTAAGTTTGACGGCCATCGTTCGTTATCGAATCTGCGCTGGTGAATAAAGCGGGTGGAGTTATTTGTCGGTGTCGAGATTAAAGCGATAACCCAGTCCACGCTGGGTGGTGATTAAATTCAGGGTGCCATCCGGGTCGAGCTTTTTGCGCAAGCGGCCGACAAATACTTCAATCACATTGCTATCGCGATCATAGTCCTGTGCATACAGATGTTCGGTCAGCTCGGTCTTGGAGACATTCTTGCCCGCATGCAGTGCAAGGTAAGTGAGCGTGTTGTACTCGAAGCTGGTCAGTTCTACCTCCTGGCCGCGCAAGTGAACCCGGCGGGCGTTGGTGTCGATGGTGAGCGGACCGTAATCCAACACCGGTGCGGCATGGCCACTGGCACGACGCAGCAAGGCGTTGATGCGTGCACGCAGTTCTTCCGGATGAAAAGGTTTGGTGAGGTAATCGTCCGCACCGGCTTCCAGCCCTTCCACCTTATCCTGCCAGGCGCCGCGCGCGGTGAGAATCAAAATGGGGAAGTTACGCTGTTTGGTGCGCAGTTGGCGAATTAATTGGGTGCCGTCCAGCAACGGCAGGCCGAGATCAATAATGGCCAGGTCGTAATCGTACTCTTCACCGAGAAAAAGCCCCTCGCGCCCATCGCCGGCGGTATCGCAGGCAAATTTTTCAGCGTTTAACTGACTGCTGATCTGCTCGCGCAGGCTGGGCTCGTCTTCCACAATCAGGATACGCATGCTGGGGTCCGCCTTTGAAATTTAATTGAGGATGGCTCCGGTCTGTCCATCCACGTTGACGGTGCGCATGTGACCGGAGTTCTGCAAAATTTTTACGCCGTAGATGACGCCATTGCCCGACTGACGGGTACTGACATTCATTACTTTGCCGCCGTAACGTTGCTGCACAATGGCTGCTGCCTGGGATGCAGAAATGCGCGCGCGCGGCCGTTCCTCCTGGCTGCCCTTGTCTCGCCGGGGTTCGGCCGAGGCGGTGGAATGGAGTGATCCCAGTGTCATTGTCAGCAGCGCAATAATCAGCCAGCGACAGGGGGAATTGGAGTGACGCAACAGCGACATGGCAAGACTTCCTGCAAAATCATCAAGTTGGGAGTAAGTATACAAGGTGTTTGCAACTACCGCGTGTGTGCCTTCACAGGAAAAAAGAATCCGGGGTGATTTGGCACCCCGGCAAAAGCGGAGCCATTAATAGCCGCGACCCGGGCGCACATGAACATCGACAGGGATACGGTCACCGGGATGCTGGCTAGTACGGGTTTGGTAGTATTGGCCGTGGTATTGATAGGTCACGTCGTAACCCACCACACGCTGCGAATATTCAGTTTGGTAACGGGTATGGCAAACCTGCTCGTCGCGGTAGTGGGTAGTTCCACCGCCGGACCGGTTGCGGCTGATGTCATGACCGATAGTTGCGCCGAGCAAACCGCCAGCCACGGCACCGACATCTTTGTTGCGTTTGCTATGCCCCAATTCATGGCCGACAGCCGCACCGATTAATCCGCCCACCACGGCACCGGTATAGGAGCTACTTCTCCCGGGTTCGCGATAAGCGACGGTCTCATAGTGGCAGGCTTGTTGCGGTACCTGGGTTTCAATTCGCTGGTAAATCGGGCGAGCCTCGATCACGCGGGCAAAGCCCCTATGGTCATGGCCCCTGTGATCATAGCCACTGTGGCGATAGTCGTGTTTGTGGTGATGTTTGTGGCCCGCCAAAGCGCCATTGGCCAGCAACAAGCTCAAGGTGACGCCGGTGATGGTGCTGATCAAAAGGGACTTTTTCATGGTTGTTCTCCACTGAGTAATCTGGTGATCAAGGGACTCTTCACCCTTGGCAGCAGATTACCGCCATCAAACTGAACCGGAACTGAAGTAAATCCCGCTTTATGTCCCGCTAAATTCGCCAAAAGGGCGCAGCAATCAGGGTATAATCGCCGCACTCTTGACTTCACATCACCCTGTTCACGGATTTTTACCACTGATGACCGATTCTCTTGATGTAAAAGCCTATATGGCCGAGTTGGGCCGCAATGCCCGGCAGGCGTCACGCGTGATTGCGTCGGCCTCAACCGGCGTAAAAAACCAGGCTTTGCTAGCTATCGCTGATGCGCTGGATACGGCCCGTGCCACACTGACAACTGAAAATCAGAAAGACCTGGAGGCCGGCGCGGCCAACGGCCTGGATTCCGCCATGTTAGATCGCCTCGCTCTCAAGCCGAGCACCATTGATGGCATGATCGAAGGCCTGCGCCAGGTAGCGGCACTGCCGGACCCCTGTGGTGAAATAACCGGGTTGAGTTATCGCCCGTCCGGTATCCAGGTGGGCAAGATGCGCGTTCCTCTGGGCGTGGTGGGCATCATTTATGAATCCCGTCCCAACGTGACGATTGATGCGGCCAGCTTATGTCTCAAATCCGGCAATGCAGCAATCCTGCGTGGCGGTAGTGAATCCATTCACTCCAATCGTGCGATTGCCAGTTGCCTGCAACAAGGGCTGAAAGCCGCCGGTTTGCCCGACACTGTCGTGCAGATTGTAGAAACCACCGACCGCGCTGCCGTGGGCGAACTAATCACCATGCCGGAATACGTGGACGTGATTGTGCCCCGTGGCGGCAAGGGGCTGATTGAGCGGATCAGCAGCGATGCGCGCGTCCCCGTGATTAAACACCTCGATGGCATCTGCCATGTTTATATCGATGATAAAGCAGATCTGGAAAAAGCTTTCGCCATTGCCCTCAATGCCAAGACCCATCGCTACGGCGTGTGCAATGCGATGGAAACGTTATTGGTGGCTGAGATTGTTGCAGCCAATATCCTGCCGCGCTTGGCCGTAGCGTTTGGCAAAAAGGATGTGGAGCTGCGCGGCTGTGAAAAAACCCGCGACCTGATCAATGTCAATATCGCCACCGAAGAAGATTGGGCTACCGAGTACCTTGCTCCAATTCTGGCTATCAAAGTCGTCGCTGGTCTCGATGAAGCCATCGATCACATCACCCGTTACAGCTCGCAACACACCGACGCCATCGTGACTGAAGACTTCACGCGTGCGCGCCGGTTTATCACCGAAGTGGACTCCAGTTCAGTGATGGTCAATGCCTCAACCCGTTTTGCCGATGGTTTTGAATACGGTTTGGGGGCGGAGATTGGGATCTCCACCGACAAGATTCATGCGCGTGGCCCGGTTGGATTGGAGGGATTAACCTCGCAAAAATGGGTCGTACTGGGCGATGGGCACATTCGCCAATAGGGCCGGTAAAGGCGACGCCGTTCATGCGTAATAAAATCGGCATCCTGGGTGGCACCTTTGATCCGATTCATCACGGTCATCTGCGGCTTGCCCTGGAGTTGAAGCAATCCCTGGGGTTGGCCCAAATGCGGTTGATGCCTTGTCATCGTCCGGTGCATCGCGGCCAGCCGCAGGTGAGCAGCACCCAACGGGCCGAGATGATTCGCCTGGCGTTGATGGATTGCCCGGAGCTGACCCTGGATGAGCGCGAATTACGCCGTGATGAACCATCTTATACCTTTGATACCTTGCGCAGCCTGAGGGCCGAACTTGGCGGAGAAGTGAGTTTGATCTGGGCCATGGGCACTGATGCCTTTGCAGCACTGGATTCCTGGAATCGTTGGCAGGAACTGCTCGATTACACGCACCTGGTGGTGATTGAGCGCCCCGGATTTTCCCTGCCAGAAGTCGGACCGGTAGCGGTGTTGTTACAACAACATCGTGCACCGGCGAGGGTTTTGGATGAACTGCCGGGCGGCGCAATTGTCTTGCCTTCATTGCGTCTTCTGGATATCTCGGCCACCGGTATCCGCACACAGCTGGCGAATGGGGAGTCAGTACAGTTTTTATTACCCGAGTCGGTGCGGCGTTACATCCTGGCCGAGGGGCTTTATCGACAGGGTTAACCATTATTTTCCATGACTTCACTCAATCACGGGTGGAGTATTTTTTTATAAGTAAGCAGGTAAAGAATGTTAGAAGAGTTAAGCCAGATCGTGATCAATGCGCTCGAAGATCTGAAAGCTAAAAATATTGTGCAGTTGGATGTGCGTGAGATGACCGATGTGACGGATACCCTGATCATCGCCAGCGGCACCTCCAATCGCCATGTGAAATCCATCGCCAATAACGTGGTGGAAGATTCCAAAAAACTCGG
>CAMPIG010000423.1 GCA_946886255.1 uncultured Cellvibrio sp.
AGGTGCTGTATTTAACAAACTGCCCGACATTCACATTTTGTAAATTCAGGTTCAGGTTGCGGTGCGAGGTGGTGGTGTTAACGGCGATCACCACAATGCGATTATTCGGGCCTTTATAAGCCGTCACAAAAACCCCGGCAAGCGGTTGTTCCGTGGCCGCAATGCGTACATAACCGGGCCGCACAAATTTCGAGTACTGCGCCAGCAGATAACCGCGTTTGCTGATGTTGCCGTCTTCCGTCAACAAGCCGTAGCTGCGACGGATATACCACCAGATATATGCGTTGAAATTCGCCACCATGCTTTGATGTAACTCCGTGCCAACATCCAATGCCAGCGGCCAGGCGTTAGCGGAATTCTGGCTTTCGGTGTAGTGCTCCGTCATCCAGAGTTCTTTGCCCTTACTGCGCGCCAGCGGATAATCGCGCGGCGCGCGACCATACAAGTGGCCCCCGATGATGTCCACGTGCTGCGCGGTGTTAGCGTTATTCAGGAAGGGATCGGAAAGTGCCGGATTAAAATTGAGCGACTCAGGCGCAACCACTTTCAACGCGCCAAAACGCGAGCCTTGGGTCGACAAATAATTCACAAAATCTGTCGCGCTCCAGTCGGCCGATTCGTAATTGGGATGCCAATCCGGTTCGTTCTGGATCGATAACGCATACACTGAGGCATTATTCGAAGCCATGAAGTTGGTAAAACTCAACAGATGGTCCGTGTAGGCCCCGTAATACTCCGGCCGGAGTTTTCCACCATTATTCAGGTTGTTATTGGTTTTCATATAGGCCGGTGGTGACCAGGGCGAGGCCAGCAAGATGGCGCCATGGGATTTCGCACGCACCGCCGCCGGTACCTGAATGCGCCAGTTGTTGGAATTCGGATCGATGCGCATCCGCATGATCGACAAGCCCAATTGCCCGTCGCCGTTACCAAAGGCCGTGTCCACTTGGGCAGAGGTCAGGTCGGCAATCCAGCCGGGGGCATTCATGCCACCAAAGCCACGAATAGTCTGATGTTCGGCTGATGGGTTGATGTTGACGGTTTGTGCAAAGGCCGGGCTGCAGATTAAACAAACGCCGATCAACGATTTAAGCACTATCGCTCGAAAGGTTTTTATCTTATTAGTCTCCATAGAATTACCTGGTGTTTTTGATTATTGGACAAGGTAAGGGCTTTGCTGTGAGGCTGAGTGCTGGGCAACGCCGAAGCGGGAGAATAAGGAAGAGCCCGAAGAAGTTGTTGTACTTATGAAAGAGTTTTTACAAAAAACAGAAATTTTCAGTTGTTGTGTAAATAGTTAAATGAATATTGCGCCAAGCCGAATTAAAGTGTGATGTAGGCCACGCTGCCTAATATGCGGTTCTGTATCGGTGCAGCATCAGAGTGAGAAAGGTAAAGGGAAAATATCCAGCGATATTGCATCACTGTTAAAAAAAGATAGCCCGCTTCTAAGCATCTTCTTTAGATTGGTACAAGGTTTTAAATGTTTTTGGTGTACAACCATATTCGCTTTTAAATAGCTTATTGAAATAAGAAACATTGTTGTAACCAACTAAATAAGCAATTTCCGAGACGTTGGCATCTTCATTTTCTGACAGAAGTCGCGCGGCTTCTGTGAGCCGTAACTTGTTCAAATAGGCAGTGAAAGTGAGACCCAGTTCTTCTTTGAGTATTTCATTTATCTTGGTTCGATTAATGCCCAGCGACAATGTAACCGACTCCAGGCTTATATCCGGATTCGCGTACTCCGTTGCCATCAAACGTAACAGCGCACTTTTTTCCTTATCTTTTTGCGGCTCAATTGACAGTTTTTTATACGCAAGCAACGGCTGATCCAGTCTGACCTTTTCTCTGATATCCACCGTCAGCACGAAAACATAACGGCGAAATAATCCAATCAAAAATAGCGCCCAGATCAGTAGGCTGACCAATACCGCGATATAAATATACTGAGGCGCCGTACCTTCGAGTTTCACGTCTGTGAGTCTCACATGAGAGAGCGTGTTCAATGGACTCTGCAATGAATTGACAAAGGCAATGCCCATAGTCTTGTGTAACTGATAGCCTTGATCGCTGAATTCATAACCGTATCTATCCAGCCACCAATGGGGCGTATCCAATTCATCAAATCCGATAGCTATCGTTGTCCATTGATTGTCGCAGGAGAAAGCGCTGGAAGAAACGCGCCGCGTCACCGGCCTGATCGGGTCTGTCACTTTCTCGTCATAACTGAACAACACAAACAACAATACATTTTTAGGATCACATAGAATTCTAAACGAAACGTTGCTATAGCGAGTGAGATCAACCAGTTTGTATGGCTGTGCAGAATCAATAAAATATAAGGAATAGTGTGTGTAAGGAAACTGAGCATCGGGATCAAGAAAGAATTCGTAATCAATGGTTCCCACTTCGCTTTTAACATTTAATACCGTTTTATTCTCTTGCTTTAAGGGTTCAATCGCAGGCGCCCACACTAAGGTCGCGTCACGCTTGGGAAATAGCGACGTGCTGAGCTGCGACTTCGCCACACCAACCGCGATAATAAGCGCAGTGAGCAAGAGCAGCGTTAAAAATGCGAGGGCCGCATTGCGATAGAATTTAAGCATGAACGGAGAAGGGGATGTAACATCCGTTGGAAAGAGTAGTTAACGGCATCTGATAACTCCTGCGATTAATTAGAATTATTTAAATAGGAGATTTTCGCTTATCCATGGCAAGCGGGAGAAAGCCCGAACCGTGGCGCTAAACTGACATCTTTACATATCTTGTCATACTATCTGACTTAGCAGCAACTCCAGGCGGCAACTCCGGCGCTTGATTGCCTTCTCAAAACTGCGATGCCAGGCTGCGAACGCAGAAATATGCGCCATCAGGGTGTCATGGTTCAGGCGGAGGCGGCCTTCTTTATTCCAAATTGGAAGAGCATGGTGGATACCTGTCCACCATGCTTTTCACACTATTCGATTACTCAATAATCTGTTCGGTCCAAGTTGGGCCATTGATAAAAAACATGCCGTCTTTGTAATGCACGGGCTCAATGCCCATCTGCGGTGTCCTTTCCCAGTCTTCAAGTGTTTGGCTGTAGGGATAAGGCCGTTGTTCATACATAAGGTAGTGCGCGGAACTCCAGAGCTTTCCGTCTGGACCGGTGAATAAGGCGTTGTGACCAGTTTCGGAGTAGGGATCTTGTGAATCCTGAAACTTCAAATGGGCGTAGCCGCCAGCTTCCGCCAATTCCGGGCGATAGCCTTTTTTGCGCGTGCCAAAAATCGGTTCGCGCGACGCCAGTACCCACGGTCCCAAAGGCGATTTTGATTTGAGTAACCCCACCTCATACCCGCGCGTCCAGGATGAAAAAAACATAAAGTAGGTGCCTTCTTTTTTGATCACAAACGGCCCTTCAATACCGCCAATCATCCAATCCGGATTGCCGGGTGATTGTTTGTCCAGAATTTTTTCAAATTTGCCCGTCACTTTGCCGGACGGCAGATCGATTTTCCCCTGGAACAGACCATTACCGCTGCTGTACAGATAGGTTTGGCCATCGTCGTCTTCGAATAAGGTCGCGTCGTTGTTGTATTGCGGTGTGAGCGGGCCATTCACTAATGTGTAAGGGCCAGTCACTTTTTCTGCGGAGAATAACCAGATGCTGTGAGTCTTCATTCCTTTGGGATCTTCATCTGTTACTTTTCCACTGTTTACCGTTAACCAATATGTGTTCTGAATAAAATGAATTTCCGGTGCCCAAAAGCGCCCGTTGTAAGGACTGTCGGCAGGTAATTTACTGGCATCAATCAACCAGGAATGTTGTTTCCAATTGAGCATGTCATCCGATACCAATAAGCGGACACCCGGATTCGGGCCAGTCCATATCGGGTTGGAGGTGCCGACGGCATACCATTTTTTATCGACCTTGATAATAAAATGATCGCGCATAGAAATAGCGGCATCCCGGGTAATGGGGTTGGTGTAACGAAACGCCTGCGGTTGTTTATTGTCGGTTAGCGATTCTTTTTCCGCCAAACAGAAAGGTGAAAAAACCAGTAAGCCCCACAAAAAATGTCTGTTGATATTCATTGGTTACCTTGAAATAAAAAAGTCGTTGCGAGTGAGTAAAAAACCCCTGCCTTGGCGGCAGGGGAAAGCGGAAAGCTTTATATAATTA
>CAMPIG010000424.1 GCA_946886255.1 uncultured Cellvibrio sp.
AGCATGAGTACCGCAGCGGAATCCTTGCTGCATATCATCAATCAGGTGTTGGATTTCTCCAAGATCGAAACCGGCAAGATTATGCTGGAGAACGCACACTTCGATCTGGATCAGGTGTTCGAAAAATTATCGCGGCTGTTCGAGATCAGCGCGCTCCACCGCGCTGTGGATATCGTGTATGACATTCGCAGCAATGTGCCGCGTTTCCTGCGCGGCGATGCCTCACGCCTGAGTCAGGTCATCAGCCATTTAATTACCAATGCATTGCAATACTCCACCACCAACCAGGTGGTTGTCGGCGTAACCAATGTTAAATCCAACAGCAAATATGTCACACTCGAATTTACCATCACGGATTTCGGCGTGGGCATGAGCCAAACCCAGGTTGAGCAACTGCAAGCGCTGTTATTAAAAGGCAGCGGCGAATGGGATGGCAAAGCAGGTTTTGGTCTGAGTATCTGCAACCACCTGGTGTCCTTGATGGAAGGACGCATCCAGATTCGCAGTAAAGAAGGAGAAGGTTGCAAGATCAGTTTCACTGCACGCTTTGAGAACAGCCATATTGGCCAGCATTCGGTGCATGACCAGTCTTATTCGCTGACCAAACTGCGTGCGCTGATCGTCGACGACAACACCATTGCGCGCAACATTATTGCCAGCACTGCGCACAGTTTGCGCATGCACACTGACACAACCGACAGCGCCGCCAATGCACTGGAAAAAATCCGCACGGCAGACATCCAGGGTAGGCCGTATCATCTGGTGTTGATGGATTACAAAATGCCGCTGATCGATGGCCTGCAAGCGACAGCCATGATCAAACAGGACACGACCTTAACCACCATACCGCTGGTGTTATTAATCTCGTCTTATCACCGCGACGAAATTTTTAAAGATAACGACAACGCCAATCTGGTGGATGGTTTCCTCAGCAAACCGGTGAGCGAATCGCGTTTATTCGATACCATCAGCCATGCCATTACCAAAGACCATCCGTTGCGCGAGTTGATGACGCCCGATGTTGAAGAGTCCGGTGAGGACGATGAATACCTGAGCAATCTACGCGTGCTCCTGGTAGAAGACAATCTGGTTAATCAGCAGGTAGCGCGCGGCATACTCAGGAAAAAAGGCATTGATGTGCGCGTGGTAAACAACGGGCGTGAAGCAGTGGAATTATTTGCGGCAGAAGGTGATCAGTTCGACATGATCCTGATGGATCTGGAGATGCCGGAGATGGATGGTTACGAAGCCACACACGCGATTCGCCAGGGACAAATCAACACCGGCGTTCCGATAGTTGCCATCACCGCCCAGGCCATGCGCGGTGATCGCGAACGTTGTCTCGCGGCCGGCATGGATGGTTACCTGAGCAAGCCCATCATGCCCGATATGCTGTACCGCACCTTATCGGATATGGTTCGCACCCGCGCAATCAAAAAAGATATTAACGATCTTTAAATTGCACCGCGTAATCTATTAAAAAATAATCGGCACAACCCAGCCGAGTTTCCGACCGCTGCCGAGGCATTTCGATTTTACCCATGTTTTCCAAGACGATAGATATTCACGACCTTGACCAGGGCGTTGACCGCAAACAGCTCAACCTCGTCCGGCAACGTTTTATCGAGCTGAATCAACAGCGCTACCAGCGCACAGCGGCGGCATTGTCCGACCGCCAGCAACAATTCCTGTCCCTCCTGCCGCTGCTGATCCATGTAAACCACCCCATGTTACCGGGTTATTTTTCTCATCAGACCGCTTGCGGTATTCATCAGTACACGCCCGGCAAGGAAGAGTTGCGCACTGCTAAAAACCTTGCGCGCAGTTTTAACTACCATCGCGATTTAATCACGAGCCAGAGTGCTATCGATGCGTTGTTTGTCATGGGCAGCATCGGCACCATTGCGCAAAGCGACAGCAGTGACCTGGATATCTGGATTTGTCACACTGATAATTTATCGCCCCAGGCGCTGGCCGATTTAAACACGAAATGCCAACGCATCAGCCAATGGGCCGAACAACATATTCATCTGGAAGCGCATTTCTTTTTGATGAATAGCCAGAGCTTTCGCGAAGGCAAGGTGGCCAAACTCAGCAGTGAAGGTAGTGGTTCGGCACAACATTTTTTATTGCTCGATGAATTTTATCGCACCGCTTTATGGCTCGCCGGCAAAGTGCCACTTTGGTGGTTTGTACCCGCCAGCCAGGAACAGGATTACGAGAATTACACCAACACCCTGTTGACCAAACGCTTTTTGCGTGAAAAAGACGTGATCGATTTTGGCGGAATTCCGAGTATTCCCCAGAGTGAATTTATTGGTGCCGGCATCTGGCAGGTCTATAAAGGCATCGAAGCACCGTATAAATCAGTGCTGAAATTATTGCTGCTGGAAACCTATGCCAGCGATACCGACAGCGAACCTTTGGCATTGACATTCAAACGCGCCATTTATCAGGACACCCCGGATGCCAATACGCTCGACCCTTATGTAATGATTTACCAGCGGCTGGAAGGTTATCTCGGTAGTCGCGCGCAGCACCAGCGGCTGGAACTGGTGCGACGCTGTTTTTATTTCAAGGTCAACAAACCCCTGACGCGCGGCAGTCGCAACCCACATAAATCCTGGCAACGTGTGTTGCTGGAGTCCATGGTACAACAATGGCAGTGGCAATCGCATCACTTGCATCTGCTGGACGATCATTTGAGTTGGAAGGCACCGCAGGTGATTGCCGAACGCACATTGCTGGTGAATGAACTGAGCAACAGCTATCGCTTGCTGAGTGAGATCAATAAAAATCATCTTACCGAGGCGACCATTACCAACGAGGAATTGATGATCCTCGGGCGCAAACTCCACGCGGCGTTTGAACGCAAGGCAGGCAAGATTGAATGGATAAATCCCGGTATTTCCCGCGACCTGCATGAAGATTCATTGAGCCTGGTGCAGGAGCATCATGATGAACAGGATCGCTGGCATTTGTATCGCGGCAGTTATGCCGAATTACAAATGCGTCACACCGCAACAGAGCCTATTAAACGGTCGCGTAACCTGGTGGAACTGTTACTCTGGAGTTATTGCAATGGCATCCTCAATATGGATACCAAACTGGACGTAATCAGCAACAGCTTTCAACTCAGCAACATCCAACGGCAACAGGTGCTACAAAGCCTTCATCAATGGTTGCCATTACCTCTGCACCCCATGACCCACGAACAATTTAAACAGAGTGCGCAACCCACACGTCTATTGCTGCTGTTTAATTTCGGCGTTGAACCCCAAGCTGAATTACACAAAAAAGGCATGCAGATGTTGAGTAACCAGCGGGATGCCCTCGGGTATAGCGGTTTTCGGGAAAACCTGGTGTTAACGGTGGATGTGGTGCAGATCAATACCTGGCAGGAGATTGTGTGCCGCCATTACGCCGGTGATGCGTTGATCAATAGCCTGCTACATTACCTGCGCATGCTGCCGCCCGGTCGAGGGTTCGCCTTGCCGGAATTAACCATTCGCTGTTTCAGCACCGGCCAGGGTGCGATTATCACGCAACGACTGGAGGAATTATGGCGCGACATCATTGCCTGTTATTACTCCAACACGCGCCCGCGTAACAGCCGCTATATTCTTGAGATGGGTGATGAATATTTGTTATTGCAATTTCTTCAGCAGCAACCGCACATCACTCGCTATAAAACCTACGAAAAATTATTGGAAAAACTGGGTAACGCCCAATTGGATTACAGCCCGATTGTGATCGACCGTTACGGTTTGCGCGATAAACCTTTAAAACTTTTTGCCGACGCGCTGAACATCCCGGGGGTGTATGTTTTTTATCAGCTCCAGCCACACAACGAAAAACCCTGTGTCAGCGTTAGCGTAATTGATGAAAAAGGTTCACTGTTTACTACGGATATGACATACCACAACCAACAAACCTTGTTGCGGCCGCTCAGCCGGTTTATTCGCGCCGCCATGGAACGTCAGAGCCTGCATGGCGATGTATCGCTGCAGCAATTGAAGATGCAATCAGTACAGTTTTTTGAAGTGATGGGCAATGTGAAACAGCAACAGGGTTACCTGGAGCAACGCAAGGTTAACAGCGATATCAGTCAGTTGGGATTTATTAATATTCAGGTTATTGC
>CAMPIG010000425.1 GCA_946886255.1 uncultured Cellvibrio sp.
GACTTAATTTTGCCATACGATCGTGATGAGTCACGGTCTTTCTCCTCGCGCAATGTTATTGTTGTAAATTTTTATGTGCTTTTATAAATATCGCGGCATAAAGCCGCGTTTATTTGGCATTGCGCGTGGACTTACGCAAACGCACCTCGTAACCAATGTTGACCTGTTTTTCTTCAATGGGCTTGCCGGTGAGCGCACGAATCACCATCTCCGTAGATTTCACCCCCATCTCATAACGCGGTACGTGCACACTGGTCAGCGAAGGATTCACGAACTGCGAGGCTTCAATGTCATTAAAACCGCACAGGGATAATTGTTCAGGAATACGGATGTTCATGCGCTGGCTTTCAAAGAGCGCGCCCAACGCCAGGTCATCGTTACAGCAGAAGATAGAATCAATAACGCCCTGGCTTGACGCCATCAGGCTGCGGAACAACTCACCACCCAGCGCGATCGATGAAGGCTCCGGCGTGGTAACAATAAAATTCTTCCAATCCATACCCGCCGCATCCATCGCCGCTTTATAACCCAGCATCCGCTGTTGCACACGCGGGTCCATGCGCGCGCCCATGAAGCCAATACGCATGTGGCCCGCTTCCTGTAATTTGGACACCACATCGTAACCGGCTTGCCAGTGGGAAAAACCTACATTCATGTCCAAAGGCTGATCGAGCAGCTCCATCATTTGTACGATAGGAATACCGGCTTTTTGCAAAAGCTGCTGACAAGCGCGGGTTTGGTCACCACCGGTAATGATCATGGCTTCCGGTGCCTGGCTCAGCAGCGTGCGGACCATCTTCTCTTCTTCGAGGGGTGAATAATGCGTATCAACCAACAACACCTTATAACCGGCTTTACCCGCGACCTCATAAATACCGCGCAAAACCTCATTAAACACGATGTTGGACAAGGAGGGGATGGCCACCCCGATCACTCGGGATTTGGCTGAAGCCAGGGAACTGGCGAATTGGTTGGGGATATAACCCAGGCTGTCGATAGCGGCCTGAACCTGGCGCCGCAGCAGGTCGGATACCTTGTCCGGCTGATTGATAACACGGGATACGGTGATCGCGCTCACACCGGCTACCGCCGCCACATCCACCAAAGTTACTTTCTTATGCGTTGTATTTTTAGTCGATCTCATTGCCGCATCTCATCCCGATTCACGAGTGCCGGAACGATAACACAGACTAAATGATTGCGCTATCATTTGGGGCCGTGCTACTCTGGCGAATTCTAGAGGTCTGCACTCCAAAATAGCGCAATGATTCAACGCTTAGCTCCTTCCAACACTAATGCCACTACTTATCTGATCGTGGTAATGGGCGTATCCGGCAGTGGTAAATCATCACTGGCCCGCACGCTCGCCGACTACTATGGCTACTGCTACTTGGATGGCGATGACTTCCATAGCGAGTCGTCACGGGCACGTATGGCCAGCGGACAACCTCTGACCGACGAGATGCGTGCGCCTTGGGTAGCAGCCATTTGCCAGCACCTGCAAGAGAAAGCTCGCCGCCACCAACATTGCCTCCTGGCATTTTCAGGCCTGAAAAAAGTCCATCGCAATCAATTGCGCGATGCCGGGCTGAAGACCATCTTTATCTTCCTGCGGGGAGACAAGCTGACGATTCAGGATCGACTGAACCTGCGCACCGGCCATTTTATGGCACCGGCGCTGCTGGACAGCCAATTGGCCACACTGGAAGATCCCTCTGCAGAAGCCGACGTCATCCCATTGGATATCGCCGCCCCCCTGACCACAGTTGCAGGCCAGGCTATTCAGGCAATCAATGAGCAGTATGAGCTTGAAGAACTCGCCACCAAATAAACGGTATTAACTTCCAATAACTCCCCCATCGTCCTTGGTAACCAAAACAGTCGTCGAACGTGGTCGGGTTTTACCATCGCTGGCGGGATAACTGATGCCCGGATGCTGAACGTTGAGCCACAAACTTTTGCCGTCAGGTGTTGCCGTGAGGCCAGTAATTTCGCAGCCGCGCGGTCCAACCAGAAAACGCCTAACCTCACGCGTTATCGGGTCGGCACATAGCAATTGATTAGTGCCCATATCCTGATAGGGCCGCTCATCATCATCGAAATCTGTCTCTATCCATAAGCGGCCTTGATGGTCAAACCAAAGACCGTCCGGCGATGAAAAAATATCGCCGTTGATGTTGCCTTGCTCATGCGTTGGAATACCAGACTCCGCACGCCGCCCCGCCAGCAGAAAGATATCCCAGGAAAAAGTTGTCGCGCCCGGATCATTATCCGTTTCACGCCAGCGCACAATCTGGCCGTGGTGATTTTCCCGGCGCGGGTTGACTGCGTTGACGGGCTGATCCGGTTTTATACCGCGCTCAACATTGTTGGTAAGCGTGACATAGGCTTCGCGCGTCTGCGGATGAACCGCCACCCATTCCGGCCGATCCATCGGCGTTGCACCGAGGATGTCCGCCGCGCCGCGTGTGTTGACCAGCACATCGGCTTGGGTAAAAAACCCATTGCGCGGCGTCAAGCCGCCCTGCCCTTGCACCAGCGCGCGCCATTCACCGCGACCGTCGCTGTGAAAAACCGCCACGTATAAGGTGCCTGTATCCAGGCAATCCCGATCAGGATTTTTCGGATCAAAACGGGCGTCGGGAACAAATTTATACAGATATTCACCGCGCGTATCGTCGCCGGAATAAATAGCCATGCGACCATCTTCCGCCACTGACAGCGTGGCACATTCGCGCGCAAAGCGACCCATGGCGGTACGTTTCCTGGGTGTGGATTGCGGATCGAAAGGGTCGATCTCCACCACCCAGCCAAAACGGTGTGGTTCATTCACATAACCACCATGTGCTTGCTTCTTTTTCGGTGTCGCATCAAAGCGAGGATCTACCGAAGACCATTGATATTTGTAACTGTTGCTGCCCTGTGCGATGCCGTAACGATGATGGGTCGCGCGTTGTGCATGATCCTGCGCATCGCGATTGACGAAATAATTGCTCCAGTTTTCTTCGCAAGTCAGATAGGTTCCCCAGGGTGTAACACCCATGGAACAATTATTGATGGTGCCGAGCATGCGGGTCCCGGTTGGATCAGCGGTGGTTTTCAGATAATCAGTACCCGCCACCGGGCCGGTTAATTGCATCGGCGAGTTGGCGGTAAGACGGCGGTTAAAGCCGGAGGTTTTTACACGTTGCCATTGCCCTTCAGCATCGCGCCGGATTTCTATCACACTGATACCGTGCGCCGCCTGTTCCTTTTTTACTTCGTCAGCCGGGCGATGAATAACGCCCTCATCATCCACCGTCATTGTCGGCCCTTGCGGATGCAAGGTTGGATTGGTGTATTCGTGGTTGATCACGAGCAATCCATGATCGTTTATAGCGTCGTCGAATGGAAAATAGGCCATACCATCGTGATTCTGACCCGCTTGCAGCATTTGCTCCTGCCAATTATTTCCGGCATCTTTTCGCCAGGGTGACGCGCCGCGTTCCACTGCATCGCCCCAGGAAAAAAAGGGTCGCGCGGTGTAACCCGGCGGCACTGTCACCTGATCAAAATCGGCGGCTTGTTGTACGGGCACCGAGGTAAAGCCTATCGCGCCCGCCAGGGATAATTGCGCTGTGTGACGCGTCGGCGCCGCGCATCCTGATAATGTCGGCGATAAAAAACTACCGAGTGCCAACCCCAAGCTGCCTTTCAACAAACGTCGCCGGGATGCGACGACGTTTTCAAGTGACAAATTGCCGGAGGTATTTACCGGGATATCATCAATATCTATCGCAGATGGCTCTTCAAATTTTTCACTCATCGTCCGTTCTCATCAGCTCGCACATTTATCAGGTGTCGTGTCGCGTATTTAAGGTTCAAGATTTAACGCGTCGCGAATATGTTTCCAGGAAGCATATTTAAAATTTTGCGGTGTTTCGGGCATCACTTTATGTCCATCCTGCACCACCAAGAGGCCTTCACTAAACCGTTTACCCAGATTGTGGTGTGTGACTTCCAGACCATCCGTTTCGGATACGCCATCAATATTTTTTTCAGCATTAAGGTCAATGCGAAAATTGCCACGCACCTTATAAGGTGCCACCGCATCCAGCACAACGTAGGAATCAT
>CAMPIG010000426.1 GCA_946886255.1 uncultured Cellvibrio sp.
TGCTCTACACCTTTGATGGTGTAACGGCCTTTGATTTGTTTATCGCTACCCCAGAAAGCAATCGATGTTTCCACCACACTGATACCGACAGCACGCATAACTCCACGCACCAGTTGATTTTGCTCCCGCGCATTTAACTCCGGAAAACACAGCGCAATATTTACCTCAGTGATATGGCGACGAGGGCGGGCAAAGTAGTAAAACAAATGACCAATACCTGCACCCAACCGCATACTGATAGACACCGGCAGGCTCGCCAGCAATTTAAAAAAGCCTAAGCCGAACCAGGTAAACCAGTAACGCGGGCCATAAAATGAAATATGAAATTGAGGATCGGTTTTTCTATCCACGAATGCTGATAACTCCAGAATCGGAAAGATCACGCGGGTGCCATACCCACAAAAAAGATGTCGATTATAACAAGCCCGCCTGGTTTATAAACGAGCCAGTAAAGCGTGCTCTTTACATGCCCCTTACACGACGGATATCTGCTAAGGTAAATGCCACCATTTGATGCAAGAGTGCCCAACTATGAAGATCAATGAGCTGTCCGCTAATATCGACCAAAAAATAGCTGAGCTGGAACAGCAATTGGAAAATCTGCATGCCCAACGCGCACAAACCAACGACCCGACAAGTCAGCAAAAAATAATTGCCGATATTACGGCGCTCAACACAATCAAGTTAAAACTGCTGAAATCCCGCGATATTGCCTGGCGTGCGCATCAATTGTTACGCGACCAGGAAGACCAGCGCAGCAATGACCGCAAACGCTTACTTGGCTTGGCACTGTGTATATTCAGCGCCGTTGGGGCGATAACGCTTATCGGGATTTATTTTTGGAGTGGATTGTTTTGAATTGACTACGCAGGCGACCGTGTCAGTCAGCACTAGGCTGGAACAGGAGCATTCATCTGCGTTACGTTGTCCAGTTCCAGCAGTGCCGGTTTTCTCGTCTGATGTCAGTTGACCACAGCGGCATCAACAAGGGTTTTTAATTCACCCTTCTCGTGCATCTCCGTGATGATGTCGCACCCTCCAACCAACTCCCCTTTTACCCACAGCTGCGGAAAGGTCGGCCAATTGGCGAATTTTGGCAGCTCAGTGCGAATGTCAGGGTTGGTCAGCACGTCAACATAAGCAAAGCGCTGGCCACAGGCCATCAGCGCCTGGGACGCGCGCATAGAGAAGCCGCACTGGGGCGCATTCGGCGATCCTTTCATGTAAAGAATGACCGGGTTGTCGTTGATTTGTTGCTTGATCGTTTCCAAAACGTCCATAAACCTGATTGACCTCTGATTGCGGTAGGTGCGGCAAGCGCGCAGTAGTAGATGAAATAGTGGGGGCTGTGTTGCAGAAAGCAAGCCGATTCAGGTTGGCATTCTAACCCGACAATTCAGATAGCCCAACCCGGTAGCGGTTATGCCTTCTCGTCCTTTGCGGGGTGTGCCTTCTTGAGGGTTTGCACCAGATTCAGGGCCAAATCCCGACCTTCGGGAGAAAGCGAACAAAAGTGACGGGTTAGCTGGTTAACCTGCTTTTCCAGCTCTGCGGCACGTTTTTTGTCCGTTTTATACCGGTCGCTGGGCTCCTTGACGGCTGTCGCTTGGTTTTCCACCTCGGCGTATATAGAAGAAACCGTTAGCCCCAACGCGCGGGCTATCTCTTCTAATAAATCCAGAGACGGGCGTTGCTCATCCCGTTCGATACGCGACAAGTTACCTGCATCGGTGCCCGCCACAAATGATACCGCTTCCAAGGTCTTGCCTTGAGCGTTGCGGTGTTGCCTGAGTACTCTGCCTATTTTCATTTCGCCATTTTCTGCGTCGCGCGCAAACCTGACAACGCGAAATACGCAAAAAAAATGGCGTAATTTGCGCATTCAACAAACAATGATGGATTAGTTCTGAAAAGCACGCCATCTTAACTCGTTGAATCAAAGAGAGGTTAAAACTCAATTAGCCCGACAGCAAGAGAGCCCAGCCATTGATCGCATACCCTTCATAAGTGCACACTGCAAAAATTGACAGCAACAAGATTGAACCAGCATGTTTAAACTTCGAACCCAATTCTTCCTCGCCTTATTGGCCACCAGTGCTGTCCTGACCGGCGCGCTCTATGCATTCTTCAGTTTTAGTTTCGAGCGCGGTTTCTGGCTTTACATCGAACAAAAAGAGATTGCCCGTGCAGCGCCTTTAATTGAAAAGCTGGAGCAACATTATCAGGAGCATGGCAATTGGGATTGGTTCAGGAACAACCCCGAGGCCTGGCCCGATTACCTTACCATTTTTATGATGGATAATTTTCGGAACCGCCGTTTGCCACCCGATGCGTTACCCGGCACACCATCAGACAGGGTGGCGCCGCCGATCAATGTCAGCCGGCGGGTCAGTGCGATGTTCCGTACGGTGGTGCTGCTCGATAAAGACCAACACCTTGTCGCGGGAGATCCGCGCATGCGCCGTGACATTTATCGCCATAAACTGCAGGTTAATTCGCGTACCGTCGGCTATCTCGGCATGCCTTTAAACCCGGCTTTGCGCGATCTGCACGATGCCGAATTTGCCGGAGACCAAACCACTAACATGGCATTGATCGCCGTCGCTGCGTTTTTATTTGCGTTGCTGTCCGCCCTGCCCTTATCACACTTTCTCACCAAACGCATCCACGCCCTGGTGCAACATATCAAGCAACTGAGCCAAGGCCAGTATGACAACAAAATTCATCTCAAGGGTGAAGATGAACTGACAACCCTGGCAGCGCACCTCAACGATCTGGGCCATTCGCTACAACAAAGTGAGCAAGCCCGGCGGCGTTGGGTCGCGGATATTTCCCATGAATTGCGCACGCCTCTGGCTGTACTGCAAGCCGATATCGAAGCGCTGGAGGATGGTGTTCGGGTGCTCGATCAAAAAGCCCTTGCACGCCTGCAACAACACACCCGGCGCCTGACCAATCTGGTCGATGACCTTTATGATCTCTCACTGACTGATATCGGTGCCCTGACGTACCGCAAGCAAGCCTGCGATTTACACGAACTCTTGCAGGAGCTGGTGAATATTATGCAACCACGTTTCGAAAATGCCGGACTGGCGTTTGTCGCGCACTTACCACCGGGGGATGCACCGGTGTTCGGTGATCCGCAACGCTTGCATCAATTATTTTTAAACCTGTTACAAAACAGCTTCAATTACACGCAAGCTCCCGGTGACGTCAGGTTGCAGATGCACCGTGAAGAAAGTCATTTTCTAATTACCATCAATGACAGTACGCCAGGTGTCGACGATTCACTTCATGAAAAATTATTCGAACGTTTATATCGCGCGGAGTCGTCCCGGAATCGTGCTACCGGAGGCGCCGGTTTAGGCCTGACATTGTGCCGCAATATTGTTGCAGCGCACGAAGGAACCATCCACATTACCCACAGTCAGTTAGGCGGTTTAACCGTTACTGTTACCCTGCCGTTATCTCGAGCCTGATAATTATGATGCGCATTTTGATCGTGGAAGATGAACCGGAATTGGGTGAGATCGTGCAGGATTATCTTCGCGTCCAGGAATTCGACACCACCCTCGTCGGCGACGGGCAGATAGCGTTACACAAAATTCTCCATGAACACTGGGACTTGGTATTGCTGGATCTAATGCTGCCCGGTAAAGATGGCTTAAGCATTTGCCAGGAAGTCCGCCGCGTATCGCAAGTCCCCATCATCATCATGACGGCGAAGGTCGAAGAAATTGATCGGTTATTGGGCCTTGAATTAGGTGCTGATGATTATATCTGCAAACCCTATAGCCCGCGGGAATTGGTTGCCCGAGTAAAGGCCGTATTGCGACGCGCTCAGCCAGCGACAGCCGATACACATTTCTACCTTGACCAATCGACCTTATCAGTACGTTTTCGCGATCAGCAGGTTGAGATCACAGCGGTTGAATACCGGCTGCTGGAAACGTTGATGGCCAACAAGGAGCGGGTTGTTTCCCGTGATCAGTTGATGAAACATGCCTATAATGATCATCGCGTAGTCAATGACCGAACCATGGATTCACACATCACCAAATTACGAAAAAAATTACTGCAACTGACTGACGAAGAGATTATTCATT
>CAMPIG010000427.1 GCA_946886255.1 uncultured Cellvibrio sp.
GGTGAAGCACGGCGTTTCTGCCCAAGCCGCGGCTGCCGCCGGTTACGATCGCGATATTGTTGCTCATGGTGGACCTCCTTTGGACCAGTGATGATGTGAATCCAGTTTATTGAGCGCATCAGGCGGGATAAACCCGGCAGATATGGATACACTGTTCATTAAATTCGAACAGTGAGGTGCGATGTGGACAGAGTGGAAGCCATGAATATCTTTGTACGTGTGGCGGAACTGGCAAGTTTCACGCGAGCCGGCGACAGCCTTGGACTACCGAAAGCCAGCGTCTCCGGCGCCGTGCAACAGTTGGAAACCCAGTTGGGAACACGGTTACTGCATCGCACAACGCGTAAGGTGCAGCTGACTCAGGATGGCCAGATTTTTTACGAACGCTGTAAAGATCTGCTGGCGGACATGGATGAGCTTGAATCCCTTTTCCAACAAACCCCCGCTCATATCAGCGGGCGTATTCGCATCGATATGCCCACCGCCATGGCCAGGAATTTAGTGATCCCCCACTTGCCGGACTTTCTGGACAGCTACCCGGCGGTGGAGATCGAATTGAGCAGCACAGACCGGCGTGTGGACCTGGTGCGCGAAGGATTCGATTGCGTCGTGCGGGTGGGGCAGTTGGCGGATTCAGGTTTGATCGCCCGGCCTTTGGGGCAGCTCCGCATTATCAACTGCGTCAGTCCGGGCTATCTGGAAAAGTTTGGCGACCCACAAACATTGGAAGAACTGGCTGAGCACCATTGGCTGGTGCACTACGTGCTTTCCCTGGGCGCCAAGTCCAGCGGCTGGGAATATTGGGACGGGCAGTCTTATCGCAACCTGCCAATGAAAGGCCCGATGACAGTGAACAATGCCGATGCCTACACCCAGGCTTGCCTGGCGGGGCTAGGGGTCATCCAGGGACCGGAAGCGGGGCTTCGCCAATACATCGAGACAGGGCAGTTAGTGGAAATCCTGAAAAATTTCACCGCCGAACCCATGCCGATTTCCCTGATCTACCCCAACCGCCGCAACCTGTCCAAACGCGTGCAGGTATTTATGGATTGGGTGGCGGGGCTGATGAAAGAGTATGCCACTACATAGTTTTGTTAAACGATCCGGTCCTTTGAAGCTCCTTATCGACGATGGCCTTTATCTTCATGGCGAAGTTAATGTATCCGTTCCATCCCTTCGCATTGGTCATTACGGCAATTGAAATGTCATCCTGAGGAAACAACACCAATATAGCTGATCCTCCTGTCTGCCGACCGCTATGCCCAATCATGCCGCTCTCGTACTTTGAGAACAGCATCAATCCATAACCGTATTTGTCTTCCTGGGGTATCGCATCCCGCCATGAATACTCGCTATCGCTATCCAAGGTTTCTAAAATCGGCGAGGACATCAGTTGTTTTGTCTCGTTGGGCAAGAGTGTTTTATCGAACGCGATGGCAAATCTTACAAGGTCGGACGCTGTTGATAAGTAGCCACCAGCAGGAAGGTTTTCACTGACATCACGCAAGTCCGCCCTCCGAATTGTTCCATTTTCGACATGATAGCCGGACACGCGACCGGGAATAATTGCCCAGGCATCATCCGGCATTGTATCTGCCATTTTTGCAGGCTCGAATACTTCGCTTTTGATGATATCTACATAACTTTTTCCTGCCGCGCCCTGCAACACGCAGGCCAGCACTCGGTAACCAAAAGATGAATATTCCCACGCTGTCCCGGGTTTGAATAATAGTTCATCATTTTTGAACGTGTTAAGCGGTGATATGACATCAGTATATCTGGTATACGAGCTAAGGGACTCTTCCAATGCCCTCATTTCAATGCGGCTTCTCGCGGCAGAATTCGCTGCTGACGCGAGCGCTTTCTCGTAGTCAATATAATGTCTGATGCCTGATGTGTGGGTTAGTAGGTGTCTGGCTGTAATTTTCCACTTTTTCTCGGGGTATTGAGGGCAATAGGATTGGATAGGTTCGTCCAGCTCAAGCTTTCCCGCTTGCGCAAGTCTCATAGCTGCTGTAGCGGTAAACCACTTGGCTATGGATGCCGTCCGGTACTTTGAGGCAGGTGTAGCTTTAACATTGTTCTCTATATCTGCCATGCCAAATGCGCCTTCGTAGACGACTTTTTCTCCCACACCGATAGCTATTTGAATTGACGGAGTGCGATTGTTATCTATTTCCTCAAGAGCAACCTTGTTGACCTCCCAATCCAGATTGATCCTTTTTGGTTCTGTAGCTAAAAGAGCCTGACTAATTACCAAGAGTGCTACGGCGATAACTGAAACAGTATAGTTTCGGAATTGTTCCATAAGTTTTTTCCTTGTTGTTTAACGATTTTCGGGTCTATTTCCCCTGATCACTTTTTTGCACTTCATAACGCAACTCGGCCATACCTGCCCCCATCTGGCGAACGGATATGAGCCGCAGAGTTGGACTTAAAACACGGCGCGGAAAAAGTGGCTTACCTTTACCAAGGGTTGCAGAGCCCACCTGAACAATGAGCTCATCCAGTAAGCCTGCATCGTAGAACTGACCAGCCAAATCACCACCGCCCACAATCCAAATATTTTTATCTTTAGCAGCGGTGCGCATTTCTCTGTGGATTTTATCGACATCTCCATTTGCAAAATGGACATCTGCGCCCTCAATCATGGGCAGCTTGCGGGTTGAGAATACCCATGCGGGTTGGTTATACGGCCATGGTGAGCCAGCCTCTTTAGCAACCTGATCAGCATTACGTATCATCCATTCATAGGTCGCTGACCCCATAACCAAGGCTCCCACTTCAGCTATGAATTCCGGATAACTGGAATTGTTAAGTTCGCCGAGAGTAAAAAGCCAATCAAGAGAATCGTCTTCCGTCGCAAGAAATCCATCAAGGCTTGTGGCTGTGTAATACTGAGTTTTCATTGCTTATCTCACCTACTGATTATGTTCACGTAACGTTAGCAAAACGGCAACTATATACCTTGCGCCAGTACCTCGCTTGACAGCGCTCCAGAGCACACGCTCGTCACTGGGCATATGAACGGTAATGTTACTATTTCACATGAACTCCATATGGGACCAGGTTACGCAATGTTGCTATCAGGCACGGCTTACTTCGTTTGCGCTAGCCAAAAAAGCACGCGTTTACATCTTCCTTAACCAAGGCAAGAAATTCCTCAAAATGCCGTACCTGCGGAGCTGGAGGGTAGCTATGCCAGTTTAGGTCTTGACGCATCCAGTAAACCTTCCAGATTTTCCGGGACTTGACATAGGTTGTTTTAGCAACCGCTATCTCTATCTTCTCGCCAGGGTTCCGAAAACGGGGCCTGACTTCGAATATTTCGACGCTCTGGCCCGTAATGCGGTACCTCAGATCGACCTTTGCTCGAACATGAGCCGGGGGTCGCTTTTCGTCCAGGAACTTTTCGAGTTCCTTCTCGCAGCGTTTTATTTCAAATTCGCTTATGGCCATGCTCTAAACTCGCTTATTGACTTTACATAACACCGCGTACAATTTTAACAGGCGCAGCTTTTGTAGTGGAGTCGAAGCCGCAACAAAAAGCTGTGGCTGTGCCTGGCCATGTTAATGGGATATTCTTCTGACACCTTGAATATCGCCAGTGACTACGCCTATACCGTTTTCAATTTCTAACTTATGGCTTCGCAAAGATGTATGCTTTGTCCAAAGATAGACTCGACTTCCGTTATCCTGAGCTCGTGCTGCGAACCTTCTTGGATATGGGTTTTTACATGGCAATGCCAGGCGTTTGTTGCAGCGCGTGCAGTGGGCATTGCAAGTGATCATCCCTGACTTTACGCCTGAACCGAAACCACAATTTACGTGTACGCAGTGTCAGTGTGTGATGTCGATTGTGGGTTTTATCCGGCCACGACCGGCACCGCAGTAAACTTGGGTGCGGTAAGCACCATCATTCATGTAGCGCGGAGGGAATAAAAAAAATATGCGATAGCGTGTTTTTATCGTCTACCCGGGCGAGGCAGGTGCTCGCCCATCAAAAATGCGAGGTGTAAATACCTCACCCTTCAGCTAAAACTTCAATAATTTATTTTCTATAGAGAGAAGAACGAGTCCGGGCT
>CAMPIG010000428.1 GCA_946886255.1 uncultured Cellvibrio sp.
TACGCGCAATTTAATTGCCTTGTTCAAAGCTAAATTTGATCCGCGCCTTAACGAGGGACGCGACTCCAGTGAACGTATTGACCGTCTGCGCAATAAAATCCTGGAAGAATTGGACGGGGTTGCCAACTTGAATGAAGACCGCATCCTGCGTCGTTACCTGGCGATGATGGATGCCAGCTTGCGCACGAATTATTTTCAACGCGATGCGCAAGGCGCTGAAAAAGAATACTTGTCTTTAAAATTCAACCCGCGCCAGGTGCCCGATATCCCCGCACCGCGACCTTTATATGAAATTTATGTTTTTTCACCGCGTATGGAAGGTGTGCATTTGCGTGGTGGCAAGGTTGCGCGCGGTGGTTTGCGCTGGTCAGACCGGCTTCCCGATTACCGTACGGAAGTGCTTGGTTTGGTGAAAGCACAACAGGTAAAAAATGCCGTCATCGTGCCTAATGGTGCCAAGGGTGGTTTTGTGTGTAAGCAGATGCCAGTGGGCGCGAGCCGCGACGATATTCAGCAGGAAGGCATTGCCTGTTACAAAATGTTTATTCGCGGTTTATTGGATATCACCGATAATCTGCAAGGCGGTGAGATTGTTAAACCAGTGAATGTATTGTGCTTTGATCAGGATGATCCATATCTCGTGGTGGCAGCGGACAAAGGCACTGCCACGTTTTCGGATATCGCCAACGGTATTTCCACTGAATACAACTTTTGGTTGGGTGATGCCTTTGCATCCGGTGGCAGTCAGGGCTACGACCATAAAGCCATGGGCATTACCGCGCGCGGTGCCTGGATTTCGGTACAGCGGCATTTCAAGGAAAAAGATATCAATATTCAGGAGCAGGATTTTACGGTCATCGGAATCGGTGATATGGCGGGCGACGTATTTGGTAACGGCATGTTGTTGTCACCGCACATTTGTTTAATCGCTGCATTCAATCATCAACATATCTTTATCGATCCACAACCCGATGCGAAGCGCAGCTTTCGCGAACGCGAGCGATTATTCAAATTGCCGCGCTCCAGTTGGATGGATTATGACAAAAGCCTGATCAGCAAAGGCGGCGGTGTTTTTCCACGTGATGTGAAATCCATTGCTATCACACCCGAGATGAAAGCAACCTTGGCGATTGATGAAGAAAAACTGACCCCGGGCGAATTAATTCATGCACTGTTAAAGGCTCCCGTGGATTTGCTATGGAACGGCGGGATCGGCACCTATGTGAAATCTTCCGAGGAAAGCCACGCCGAAGTCGGTGATAAGGCCAACGATAATGTGCGCGTTAACGGCAATGAATTGCGCTGCAAAGTGGTGGGTGAGGGAGGCAACCTCGGCATGACCCAGTTAGGGCGGGTGGAGTACTGCCTGAACGGTGGTGCCTGTAATACCGATTTTATTGACAACGCCGGGGGTGTGGATTGCTCGGATCACGAAGTTAATATCAAAATTTTGTTGAACGATGTGGTTGCCAAAGGTGATCTCACGCAGAAGCAGCGCAATCAGTTGCTGATGGATATGACGGAGAACGTGGCGCAATTGGTATTGCACAATAATTATCGACAAACCCAGGCAATCAGTATTGCCCAGGCCGACGCCCTCAAACGCGGCGCTGAATACCGTCGTTTTATGACCAAACTCCAGATTGCAGGCCGACTTGATCGTGCGCTGGAATTTTTGCCAGACGATGACAGCCTGATAGAACGGCAATCCCACGGTAAAGGATTGACGCGACCGGAATTGGCGATCTTGATTTCGTACGCAAAAGCAACGCTCAAGGAGGATCTGGCGGAGACAGATATTGCCGGTGATCCTTATATTGCCGGTTTTATCGAAGGTGCTTTTCCACAGAAAATTACACAGGAATTTGAAGAACCTTTGTATCGCCATCGCCTGCGGCGCGAAATTATCGCGACCCAGATTGCCAATGACATTGTCAACAATATGGGCATCAGTTTTGCGCAACGCTTGATGGAGTCCACCGGTGCTAATGTTGGCGAACTGGCGGCTGCTTACATTACCGCGCGCAATATTTTTCAATTGGATAGTTATTTGCGGGAACTGGAACAGCTCGATTATCAAATACCGGCGGCGCTGCAAATTGAATTGATGATCAAGATGATGCGCCGCGTACGTCGCGCTACGCGTTGGTTTTTGCGAAATCGACGCGGTCATCTCGATCCCGGCAAAGAAGTCGATATTTTTACACGGGGTATGCAGGATATTGCCAATCATCTACCGCAATTATTACGCGGTCAACCTCTGGAAGATTGGCAAGCACGTTGCGCCTATTTGCAGGAACAAGGTTTGCCAGAAGCCTTTGCCAAACGCGCAGCCATGCCGGGTTATTTATTTTCCGGTCTTAGCGTCGTGGATGCTGCGCAAACGAACGGTACCGGTTTGTTAGCGGTGGCCGACTTGTACGCAACGCTGGGGGAATACCTGGAACTGCCCTGGTTTGCTGAACAATTATCGGACGTCAAGGTAGATAACTATTGGCAAGCCATGGCGCGAGAAAGTTTTATGGATGACCTCGAAACCCAATTGCGCACACTCGCAACACAATTGATTCCGGAAATTTCTGGCGATGATTCTATCGGCGCGGTTGTGTCCACCTGGGGTGAGCAAAATGATGCCCAGGTTAAACGCTGGACAGCCATGATCGGTGAGCTGCAGGCGGGCAGTCACACTGATTTTGCGGTTTTTTCGGTAGCATTGCGCGAGTTGCGTGACTTGATTACGCAATGATGATGTTGCAAAGCGAAGGTATGTGGAGTTCGCTTTGTAGCTACATCAATCTCTGCCCTTGCTTTCATACACCCGGCCTTTTTGCCAGTAAAATTTTTTGCTGGTTAATCCGCCAATTTCCGTCACTGTTATACGAATCTGGTATTCAAGTATACCGAAGAGCTTTCTGACGTATTACACTCCGGACGCACCTATGGTCCGGTGGTAGTTTTCGGTCGCACCGCTGGATTTTTCCCCAGACCGAAACGGAGAGCTGACATGAAAAAAATAAGCAAGCATGTGTTCTTATGGTTGAGTGTGATAAGCGGGTTGTGGATGTCGTCGACCTGGGCCGCGACCCTGAATGAAATCACCAGCTTTGGTAACAACCCCGGGAATTTGCGTATGTATTTATACGTGCCGGATTATCTGCCCAACAATGTACCGATTCTTGTGGCAGCGCATTATTGTACGGGTACCGGTCCCGCATTTTATTCCGGCACGCAATACGCTTCGTTGGCGGATCAATATGGTTTTATCGTGATATATCCATCGGTCACTCGCAGCAGCCAATGCTTTGACGTCTATTCATCCCAGGCGCTGACACGCAACGGTGGCAGTGATCCGGTGTCGATTCGTTCGATGATCAGTTATGTGCAACAAAATTATAATGTGGATTCAAGTCGGATCTTTGCTACCGGTGTTTCATCCGGCGCGATGATGACCAACGTGCTGTTAGCTTTATACCCCGATGTGTTTGCGGCGGGCGCTGCCTTTGCGGGTGTACCTTACACCTGTTTTGCAACCACTGGCGGTTCAACATGGAACAGTGATTGTTCGGGCGGTAATGTGATTCGTACCGCACAAGAGTGGGGTGATCGTGTGCGGGCGGCATATCCCGGTTACAGTGGCCCATATCCGCGTATGCAGTTGTGGCACGGTACTGCCGACGATACGCTGCGCTACCCGAATTTCACGGAGGCTGTCAAACAATGGACCAATGTTCACGGCCTGAGTCAGACGCCAACCTATACCGATTCACCCCAGGCCAATGCTACCCGAACACGTTATGGCTCCGGTGGTCCGCAAGCACCGGTGGAGGCAATCAGTTTTCAAGGCACAGGACACAACTTGCCGGTCAACGCAACTGAAGCTATCCGCTTTTTTGGTTTGAATGGCAGTGTGAATTCCAGTTCTTCCAGTGTCGCGTCATCCAGCGTCAGCTCTTCCAGTACACCGGCAAGCAGCAGTTCTTCAGTGATAAGTTCCAGTAGTTCATCGGCGGGCAATAACAGCAGTGCCCAATGCAATTGGTACGGCACGCTGTATCCGCTGTGCGTGACGACGC
>CAMPIG010000429.1 GCA_946886255.1 uncultured Cellvibrio sp.
AAATTGCCACGCACCTTATAAGGTGCCACCGCATCCAGCACAACGTAGGAATCATTACCCTGGCTTGAAATCACCAGATAATCCTGCTGCTGACCGTGGTAAATGGCTACCCCCTCGATATCATCCACTACCACATCACCCGCACGAATCACTTCACGCAATTGTGTGCCGTCATTCGGGTCAGCGCCGATTGTCCACACGGCTACATCTTCTTCACCCACAAATAACTCCCGCGTGCGATCATTGGCAACGCAACCTTCCGGCTGTGACTCAACGTGAAAGGTTCTGACTAATTTACCTTCGATAGTTTCGCCCTTAGTCGTTATCAGGAATTGTTGAAACTCACCGCTTTTATCATTGACGATGGCATAGATATCGCCGAAGGATTTTTTATCATCAGTGACGGGTTGATACATGCAAAAACCGTAAATATCTTCCATCGTCGTTGGAATCTTACCCGCTTCAGTAACCTTGCCATTGCGGCGATCAATGGCGTAGATCGCCAGGCTGTTATCGTCACGCAAACTGGCAATCGCCACATCAACTAATTTTTTTCCCAGGCGCAAACCATAGCGAACATCAACGTTATTGACATTGCCTGAGGGGATGGATTGCACCTCGCGACCATCCAGATCATAAACCATCAAGCCTTGCTTTTTGTTGGTACCCAGCACCAGGCTGCGTTGCGGTTTCTTGCTGTGAATCCAGATTGCCGGATCATCCGCTGCATCGCCAAAGCGTGACATCGGCGCAGTTTGAACTTCAGCCGTCACTGTGACGATAGACGACGCAGGTGATTTTTTTTGCGGCGCAGCCCAAGGCAAATTCAGTGAATAGTGTTTGCCATCCGCATCATCGTAGACCCAGATTTCTGCATTAGCGGTTGCGGCATTGTACCAGCCGGAAATACGTTCAGGTTCTTCAAGCGCTGACAACTCCATCGTTTTTCCATGCGTGATTTTTTTGCCGTCAAACAGATAAGTACGCAGCGTTTTATCCTCAAGCGATACGGTTGCCAATCCCCCCGGCAGTGTGACTACCGATTCTGTACCACCAGGCAAACCGCCAAATGGCACGCGCAAATCAATAATATGCCGGCCAGGAGCTGACTCAGCGGAAGCACCATAATGCCAAATACCAATACCTTCTTCTGCAATATAAAGTGAAGCCGACGTATCGTCCACGCTACAGGCTTTACTATTGGGGGGAATCGGAAGGTTGCGCATATGACGCGCTAATGCCTTGCCATGACCATCCAGCACCAACCAATGTTCAGCTATGCCGCGTTCATCCAATAAGTATGCATACAAATTGCCGGCAATGTCGCGTTGCAAACACAGGCTCTCAACCTGAAATCCCGGCACGGGCAAGTGCATCACTTCATTGATTTTCCCACCGGCAACATCGACCGAAAACAACGTAGGTACATGGCCCGGTTCGACGATAGTGGCAAACACCATATCAGACGACGCTGCGTTAGCGCGCGAATCAAGCAATTCTGCTTTTACATTCAGGATGGTGCGGGTTCGCAGGTTTTCGTCCAGCAATAAAATTCCCTGCTCTGGACTGATCACCAGCCAATGAGGTTTTTGTTTTTCTGCAGCAGGAATAAAACGCATGTAAGCTTCCGGATAGCGAACAGACAACGCATGCGGCGTCGGCGTTGCGACAATAGCACCCACCGCAGTTACCCCGGAAAGGCCCAAGCACAAGGTACAGATAAATTTCACAATAAAAAAAATCATTTTATTTGGTAGATAAGATGAACTTGGCATAG
Organism: uncultured Cellvibrio sp.; assembly: GCA_946886255.1. The sequence continues at coordinate 1,778 of CAMPIG010000429.1, forward strand.
CACTTTCTCTTGTTGTATTCATGCAATCAATAATGTGTTCTTGAGCCAGAGCATATCAGCGCTTTAACGGAGAATATGCTCTGGAACGGAGCGCCACAGCTTATGGCGCCGAGACTTATCAGAAATGCGTGAAGGTAATACCCACTTTATACGTCGGACCGTAGGTTTCGTATTGGCTGTTAAAACCCTTGTTATTGACATAGGTGTAATAGGATTCATCAGTCAAGTTCAAGGCTTCAAAATGCAATTTAAGCGAGTCAGTCACATAATAGCGTAATGAAAAATCCAACTGGGTTTGCGCATCAACATGCACATCATAATCTTCTTCCAACGGCTCGAGCACTTCGAGTAAATAACTTGATTTGTAATTGGCTGACAAGCGCATGCTGAGCGATTCTGATTCATAACCTACCATGAAGTTTGCCGAGGTATCCGACTGGCTGGGCAGCGGCATGGTGCGGCTTACCATAACTTCAGCCTCGTCATCATAATTGGTGATGTCCGCTTCGGATTCTGCAAAGGTCGCGTTTGCGCCGACCAACAAGCCACTCCAGGGGGATGGTAATTCATCGAATTTTTTGGATGCAGAAAGTTCGATACCGTAAATTTCCGCTGTATCGCCATTAACGAAAGTCACTGCCTCTTCGTCATTGACATAAGCACCTGTACCACCCAGGTCAGTCTGATAAACAAAATTCTCAATATCCTTATAAAAAACAAATGCGGATAACAAACTTGCCACGCCAGTGTAATGCTCAATACCGATATCGATATTGCTCGACTCCAAAGGCTTCAATTCCGGATTACCGAACTCCGTCTCATCACCATCACGATAAATGCCCGGTGATAACTGACCAAAATTGGGCCGCACTACAGAATTGGTCCAGGCAGCACGAATACGGGTTTGCTCGCCGAGGCTATAGCGAATGTGCAGGGCGGGCAACCAATGATCGTGCGAGCTATCAAATCGGTTTGCTTCCAGTGCATCATTTTCCAGGCTAAAACCCATTGCGTTAAAATCAATTGATTCGTAACGAACACCGGTCAACACGCGCCAATTGTCGATATCAACCCGCCCCATGACATAACCCGCACTGGTTTCTTCCGTAATATCAAAATCACCGACGTTGGACTCTTCTTTATCAGGCTCGTTTTCATTCAAATTAATATCTTTAATATAGTTCTTTACCTCAGCGGAATTGATAGAAGGCCCGAAATTGCCTAACTGATAATCCACGGGTTCCCCCGAAAATTCATCCAAGGCAACATCAAACTCCTGTGCTTCATCAAAACCATTTAAGATCCTGACTTCGCTGTCACTGTCTTTTTCACGCTTGTTGTATTTGGTACCGAACTTTATTTGCGCCGGGTTACTACCCAGGGTAAATTCTCGCGTAAAATCGAGATTGGCGGATTGATTGGTATCGTTGGTTTCGCTACTGGCGAGTTCTACCTCAATCAGCTCATAGTTGGATGCCTGATAAAAATCTTCCGTCGCTGACAAACTTATTTTGCGTTTACCACTGTAACTGATATCCGCAAAATCACCGGTAAATAACGCGGCACCCACATGCAGCGGCTCATCCTCGCCAGATTTGCTGTAAGCCACACGGTAATCAATGATCCAGCTATCAAGGCGAGTTGACCCACCCAAATTGGTAGAAAAAATCTTTTGGGTTTCTTCGCGATCTTTTAACTCACGTTCGACTTCCGCGAAACCGGTTTCGCCTTCTGCCAGTTCCGCATCTTCACCTTCTTCATCAGTAAATACTACGACATTGGCTAACCGGATTTCTGAGTCCGTATATTCGCTGTAAAGATTGCGCCAGTACAATGAGGTGTTTTCAGTAGGATGAAAATCGATATTCAAGGTGGCACCAGAACGCTCGCGGGTGATGCGGTAATCGCGTTGCGCCACCTCTTTCAATAACCCCTCGCCATCTTCAAATTCCCATTCGCCACCGGTTTCGACATTGTCAGAACCAAAGTCGCGCTTAAAGGAACTGATGCCTGCCGCAACACCGAGGTTGTCGATACCGTCACCGACACTGAATAAATTGCTGGCCGTCAACGCCAACTTCGGACTGGTTTCTTCGGTGTTATCGTCGTAGCTACCTTCAGCGGTAATTTGATAAAACAACCCTTCACGATCAAAGGCTGACAAACTTTGTACTTCAATACTGCCCCCCAAAGAATTGGCATCCATATCCGGCGTCAGGGTTTTGGTAACGATCAGGTTTTCCAATAAATCTGAGGGAATGACATCCAGCGCAACAGCGCG
>CAMPIG010000430.1 GCA_946886255.1 uncultured Cellvibrio sp.
CGCCGAGCAATTGCAGGCGTGCTTTTTTGCCGGTTAAACGACAGGCTTGCCGCACGCATCGCTGGAAGCGCGCTTCCATGGTGTGCGCCGGTACCATGCGCATCTCCAGCAACAGATTTTGTGACTCACGATTCGTCACCTGTTGCTCATAGGTTTGTTCTTCCAGACCGCGCAATTGGCCCTGGGTTTGATAAATGGCGTCGCGCGCGTCGGTGGTAAATTCCTGCAGCTGGTGAAAAAAACTGTGCAATTCGTTGTACCGATCCAGCTCTAATGGATCGAGCCCGTCTTCCTGATTATTTTTGAAACGGCGACTGAATAATTCGCGCACCTCAATCAATTGGCCCAGTTCTTCCGTGAGTGATGTCAGCTTGTGATGCAATTGGCCAATATGATTCAACTGTTGTTTGATACCGTGCACCTGGGTCTGCAAACGGTTGGTGCCGATAGCGCTGCTACCGGCGAGGCGCAATAACTCCTGCGCGATGTCTTCGCGGATACGCAGTTGCGACGCCAGGGCTTCCTGAAGATGTTGACCACCTGTATTCAATGGCACAGGCTCGCTGACCAGATGAAGCTCAGCCGCCGGTTCCGTTGTCAATACATCGTTATTTGCTTCAACAAATGCCGTGTTCACGAGCGTTTCGATATTTGCGCTCGCCATACCAAAACCGGCAACATCCTGCTGATAAATAAAGTGATACGCATCTAGGACTTGCTGCATTACGCGTAGCTCAATTTCAGTGACGGCGCCACCTTCAACCAGGCTGTCAAACATAGCGGCCAGCGTATCGGACATATCAACCAACAGCTGCTTTAACGCTTCACTGGGCTCACTTGTTTGACGGGAAATTTCTTCAAGCAAGTCTTCACTGAAATGCATGAAATTCGCCAGCCCTTTTACGCCCACCACATTGCCGGAGCCTTTAATGGTGTGCGCAATGCGTTGCGCACTCGCCAACGCCTGCTTATCCCGCGCTTCAACAAAACGACCGATCTGCTCGGCGAAGCTGTTGACCTGGCCGGGTAATTCCAGCATCAAACCTTCATACAATTCCTGATTGATGTCGTCGCTCAGGTGCAGCGACAACATCTCCATGGTGGCGGTGGCGGGTAATTTACGCGAGGGATCTTCGGTATGCGGCATATCCGCCTGCACCAGCCTGGCCCCCAGCTTGTGTTGTTGTGCCTCGCTCAAAGGTTGAGGCCAGGCGGAGTTGGCAAGAAATTCCAGCACACTTAATACAGTCGCTGACGGAATATCGCCCTCACCCAAGTGTTGCAGGTAATCGAGAAAATAAACCGCCCAGGAATCAACCAGCAAACTTTGTTCTGCATCAACACCGGCCGGCTGTTGCATCAGCGCCTGAAAATTTTTCTGCATAAAACGACAGGCTTCCGCCAAACCTTGCAAGCCAATCAACTCAGCCGCTTCTGCAAAATGGGTGACCGATGCGCATTGATCAGATAACACCTGTTGATCCACACCGATCTGGGTGGTCTGCCCGAGAGAATAATCCAACTGCGCATGTAACTCTTGCGTCAGCAGTTCAATAAAATCCTGCTGGTCACGCGTCAAGGGATTATTATTCATCGCACATTCCATCCACATGGTTTACCACAAACTTGCTGACTATCCGATGTTAGCTATCAGGCATTAGCTATATTTTTTTCCATCTGTTCTTCGTTGACCGCCGGCTGACGAATCGACACCAGGGTGTTGTGCGCTTCCGCGCGGAACTCCGGCAGGGTAAACACGTTAACCCGCTCAAGCAGCGAACGCGCGTGTACTTTCAATTCATCGGTCTGCAAACGCTGTTGTTCCAATTCGCTGTAGGTTTTTTGCGTGGATTCGGTAATTTGTGTCGCGCGGTCGCGCACCCGGTTGGCCATGTTGGCCTGGTTTACCGAATTGACAGCGATTGATTTCACGTGGTTTACCAACTGACGCGTGGCCGCTTCGGTTTCGTGCATCCGCTGACCGGAATCTTCCGCCAGCTTGGTACCCTCTGCCACCTGCGTAATCAATTTGTTCATAATATTTACCGTGTCTGAGGTTTCCACACGGATATTATTTACCATCGCCGAAATTTCTGAGGTTGCGCCACGGGCATTTTCCGCCAAGCGCTGAACCTCTTCCGCGACCACCGCAAAACCTTTACCGGCTTCACCGGCAGACGCTGCGTGCATGCTCGCATTCAACGCCAGAATATGGGTCCGTTCAGCGATGGTATTAATCAGGTTAACGATACTGGTAATTTCCTGGGAACGATCGCCAAGGCGCTTGATCCGTTTTTCCGTTTCTGAAATCGTACTACGAATCGTTTGAATACCTTCAACCGTTTCCGTTACCGAAGATTGTGCTTTCACTGTACTGTCAATTGCCGTGGAGGCGATGCTGTTGGCAATACGTGCTTCTTTGGCAATATCACTCATGGTTTTAGCTGATTGTTCCAGGGCCGCCACCGTTTCGGCCACCTGAGTGCGCTCATCTTCCGCGACCACCATGACCGCGCCGGATTGCGCCTGTAGTTGATCGGAGATGGCATTAATTTTTTCTGAAGCTGCCCTTACCTGATGCAGCGTCCGCGCCGTCTCCGATGTCAGAAGATTCACCGCATCAGAGACAGTACCGGTTACGTCCGCCGACACCGGTACTTTGATGGAGAGATCTTTTCGGGCGATCAAACCCAGCGCGCGGATCAGCCCGATAATAGAGTTATTGAGGGTTTCGTTCTCCTGGAATTTTTCGGACAATACCTGAATACGCTCATCCAGTAGACGGTTAAATGCGCGGCCCAAATTACCCAACTCATCGTTCGCGGTAATGTTTACCCGCGCTTTGTCATTGCCGCGGTTTTGCTGCGCAATAATGGATTGCATATGCCACAGCGGCAATACGATACTGCGATATATCAGGAACAGCCCGAGCGTCGTGCCGATCGCGGTCATAAACAATACGATCGCAAACATCCACTGCGCGACTGTGCGCTCGCCCTCCGCCGCATCGATCCGGCGTTGTAAATTCTGGCCCATGCTGGTGCGATAGGCTTCCAGAGCGCTGACAACACCGAGACTGGCCTCTTCGACCATTTGTTCACGCTCGGCAGCCGTCGCGCGTCGCTCGATCATGGCCTCAAAACCCCTGGCATAATTGTCGGTCAGGTTAAGCGCGCGCTGCGCTGCGGTGGCGGACATATCCAGTTGCCCTATTGTGGCTCGCAGATTCGCCACGGCGGCCTGAAATGCAGCTGCATAGCGCCCATCGCGCGTCCGCAGAAATTCTGAATAATGCAGTTCAGTTTGCAACACAATATTCAAAGCCGAAGGATGGTTTTGCAGGAGGTTGCGCAACTGGCCGGCCACTTCAGGCAGCGGCATATTCACATCTGACGCAGCCTCTTTTGTTTGCGTCAGCGCAGGAATGGTCTGCTCAACCGTTTCTGCAAATTGCTGATTGGCAGTTTCAATTTTTTCTTGCGCGGCGGAGGAGTAAAACTGGAAATTTACTTTGCCTAAAGCTTGCTGAGCCTGCTGCACGCTTTCTGCGGCGGTGAGTAAATCCTGTGATTCGTGCACCTCACCACTTTGCATCATCGCCAGTAGTTGGGTTTTGAGTGTGGTGTGAGCTTGACGGGCAAGATCCAGGGATTGTTCTGCTTGCTGGAATTGCTGATGGGTTCGTTCCTGCTTGATATCCACACTGATCTGCGCGTAGTAGGCTACCCCCATCAACACGAAGCCAACGATCAACCCGATCATCAGGCTGCTGATTTTGTGGGAAATTTTAATTCCCGATACGTTTTTCATTGTGAGACTCCAGGATCGATTTTCAAAGCAAGAATGCCTGTGTGGCGATTACATCAAACAGATTTTTCTACACGGAATAAGCGTTATCGGTGAAACGATGCATACCCGTATGGTGGTTTTCCCGACGGTGGTGATGTGCCAATGCCAGGAGTTGTTCACCAACCGCTTCGCCCGCTATGCGATAGTGCGGAACACCGCGCGCAAGAAAAGTATTTTCAACCAGCGCAGACAGGACCGGATCTTG
>CAMPIG010000431.1 GCA_946886255.1 uncultured Cellvibrio sp.
AGCCGGTGGAATGGGTATCTCTGGAGGATACCGGTCATAACGCGTTTTATTTTAGTGAAGATCGGAAGGTTATTTACACCAAGACGAGAGACTTTCTTGCCAGACACTTACGGTAATTGGCAATCCAGTGCTGGTGTAACACGGTTATTACGGCATGCGTGCGAGGGACTTGCGCGTTCTCGTAATGCATGATTAACAACTGGCAACTTGAAAGAATAAATCGCAGTGCTGCTTACGAAGAATTTAAAATAAGCGATCCTGATAGCCGACTCACCGTCGCTTGCGCAATTTCTTTTCGGGGATGATTGTTGTGGCGGCGGGCTTAAGTAATCGCGTCATTCCCCACACCGATAATCCCCATAACACAATAATCGTCGCCACCAAAATCAGTGCAATAAAACCAAACAAATCCGGTGCTTTCATCAGCGTGGTCATCAACGAATCCTGATAAAAGAAAAACCATTCATGTTCATCGGGAAAGATTTGTTCATGCAACCAATAAAACACGGCTTTGGGGCCGATAAGCAGAATGGCCAGCGCCGCGAACGCCAGCCCCGAGACAAAACCCAGCAGGATTTTCTTGAGCGCCGGAAAGGGAACGCGTTGGCGGTAGGCATAAACGAGTAGACAGAACCACATCAGCCCGCCAATAAAACCGGCCCAATAAAACACATCAATCAGGTTCGCCACATCCTGCAAGTGAATGACTTCGGCTTCGCGCATCAGGGGTGTGGCGATGCCATTTGGCAGGTGGTAAGTAATGTCGGCCAATCCTTCGCCATGGTGTTGCACGGCCTGGGTAATCTGCGCAAACAGATCCAGATGCTCAGCTTTCGTTGTGTGTTCAAAATCCTTTTTATAGCGATTCAGTGGCCCGAAGTGGCGGATATGTTGTTCGACATCCAACAGGTCATAACCTACTGGATAAACAAAGTTGACCTGCGCCAGCAGATGCCAGGCCAGCAGGCTGATCGCCAATAAGTGGCCGAGCAACAACACCGGCCAGAGCCAAAAATTTCTAACGTTGTTCATGCAATGTCTCATCGCTTAAGCGTGGGTAGGAAAACCACACCAGTATGCCCGCCAACACAATGCCGAAACCGGCTGTGCCGAACAAAGTTTGCGCATGGATACCTTTATCGATCAACAGGCCGAACAGAATCGGCGAGACAGAAGTGGCGATCATGCCCAGGGAGGTCATCAGTGAACGGATGGAGCCCAGTTTGCCGGTGCCGTAAACCTCAGCCCAAAGTGCGCCAGTGATCGGACTGCTGATGCCGATGTTGATGCCTAGCAAGGTCATAAATAAGAGAGCGACCCAGGAACCGTCCAGCCATGCAAGACTGAACATGGCGCCCGCGAGGGGCAGGACAATCATCGGCAACAGGCGGCGCGCAGTAAAACGGTCCACCAGTACACCGGCGGCCATGGAGCTGATCCAATGCACAATGCCGTAAACGATGAAGCAACTGGCTAGCCATAACGGGTCCCATTGTTTCTGCGCAATGATGAAACCTTGATGAATAAAAACACCGGTGAGGACAAAAGGGCCGGATACCACCGTTGGCAACGCCAGCCAAAAGCGATAGTCGCGCAGCATCTCCCGCCGTCCACGGCTGGCGTGATGATGAGTGCTGGCTGGGCTTAGCGGAGCCGCGTGCTCGTTGATCGGTGCCCGGCGCAGTAGCCAATACATCGTGGGCAAATAAATGAGTGGAATGGTGAGCGCCAGCACCCACCAGCTTTCGCGCCAGCCGATGGCACCGATCAGTGCCACGGCCAGCAATGGCAACACAATCTCGCCGACCGGTACGCCGCTCGCGGAGATACTCAGAGCCTTGCCGCGATGGTTATCAAAATAGCGCGCCATGGTGGTTTGTGCGGTGTGCGGGAAGAGCCCTTGCCCACACAGGCGCACCAGGAAAAATCCCAGGAACAGCATGGGCAGTGTATTGGCCGCACCCAGGGCCACACAGGCGGCGGTCAAGCCTATGGCAGCAAGGGTGGCGAAACGGCGCAGGGGCCAGCGATCGATCATGCCGCCAAAGGCCATGATCATCAGGCTGCTGAGCAAGGTTGCCGACGAATAGACAGTGCCGTAGGCACCGGCGGAAAGGGACAGGGAGTCCTGGATGCTGGCACCGTACCAGCTGATAAAGAATGACTGCCCCAGGTTGCCCCAGAAAATGCTGACGAAGCCAAAGGCCAGTAACGGCCAGGAGGAGGCGATAAATTGCCAATAGCGTTGCACGGAAACCTGCTTGAGCGGATGAGTGAGCGCGAAAGGTACCCGTGGCTACGCCAGCAGGTCAACCCGCTTGTACACGTAATTAACCGGCTACCCCTGCTGCACCGTCCAGCTCACCAGCTTCACCACCAGCGGGCGCACGATCATCACACAGATAAAGGCGACCGGCATGGCGAGCTTATAGGCATTGATCACCTGCAAGAAGTAGTGATCGCTGAAGCCCCGATTTGCTGCGGTCACCACCATACAAATGAGAAAAGCCATGATGCCGGACATATAGAACGTAGAACGCGAATACGACGGAGGTAAAACGCGGATGGAGCTTGCGGCTGGCGGGTAAGGATTTTTGCTGGGTCATGAGGATCTCCTTTGAACAGATGTGCAGCTCAATCTACCGGCCGCAGACCGCAGCCGGTAGAGTCGTTTGGCTGCAAGCAGTATTAAGCTAAACATACGAATCATTTTATATATTCAATGGAATAGCTATGGAGAACTTGCGCGGAATCGACAGCTTCGTCAAGACGGTGGACGCGGGCAGCATTGCCGCTGCTGCGCGGTTGTTGGGTATCAGTGCGGCAGCGGCGAGTCAGAACATCACCCGCCTGGAAAATCAGCTGGGCGCGCGCTTGCTCACGCGCACCACCCGCAGTTTGCGTTTAACGGAAGCCGGTGAGCTGTACTACAGCAAGGTACGCCATATCATCCATGAACTTGAGCGGGCGAACAGCGCCGTGAATGAATTGTCCGGTGAGCCCCAGGGCCGTCTACGGATTGCTTCGACGGCGGCCTTTGGTCGCCATGTGCTGGCGGCGCTATTACCCGAGTTCAACGCGACCTACCCGCGAGTATCGGTAGAAATTCTCACCACGGATCGCAACGTCGACCATGTGCGCGATGCGGTCGACGTCAGTATCCGTTTCAAACAACAACTGGAAGACGGGATGGTCGCGCGCCGCATCGCTAACATTCCGTTCCTGTATTGTGCGTCGCCGGCGTACCTGGCGCGGATGGGGCGACCCAAAAGCCCCGATGATTTGGCTGAACACGCGGGTCTTATGTTTCGGATGCCCACCACCGGAAAAATATACCACTGGCGTTTTGCGCGTAATGGTATTGCCTTCGATGCGAAGATCCGCGTGGCGACCGTCAGCGATGACATTGATGTGCTTGCACGTCTGGCAGCCAATGGCGCCGGTATCGCGCGCCTGGGAGATTTCATTGCGCGCCGTTATATTGAGCGTGGCGAGCTGGAAGTGCTATTTGAATCCTGCCAGGTCGCTGGTATAGCTCGCGCGATTCCCGAGCCCCTTGAGCTGTTCATCGTGTTGCGTGATCGCCACGAACTGACGCCCAAGGTGCGCGCGTTTACCGAGTTTCTGATAAACGCGCTACCCCCGGAATGGCAGGTGAAAAGTTTGGGAGAGTAATGTCGGACTATACCACTACTGACGTAATCGCCCGCTGATCCCGATTGCTTAAAAAATCAGGCCGAGGCTCAAGCCCGCCGAAGGGTGCCACCGGTTTATTCAGCACGCTGTTGTACACGCACATTAAAATCGTGCGCGGATCATTGGAAATATTATCCGGCGAACCGTGCAGAATATTACATTCATGAAATACCACCGTGCCCGGTTTGCCGGTGATGGTTTTGATGTCGCGTGTTGCGAGAATCTCGTTCATGGTGACGGGTTGCGGAACACCGAGCTTCTGCGCTTTCAGTGATGTTTTATAATTTTCCGCTCCGGTTTGACCGGCGCACGACACATACAATTGATGCGAGCCGGGAATAACATACAGCGGACCAT
>CAMPIG010000432.1 GCA_946886255.1 uncultured Cellvibrio sp.
TCTGTTGCGCAAACATTATCCGATGCGCCGGGAGTTCCACAATTATCGCGTTGATCATCAAACCGCTGATACCTGGCTGAACGCGCTTGGGTTTCAGAGTCAGTAACTTCTTATCTAAAAACTATCTATGTTTCGATTGGGTGTCATTGTCAATCCATACGCTGGCCTTGGTGGTACCGTCGGTCTTAAGGGCAGTGACGGTGAAGCTACCGTCGCCGAGGCGTTTAGTCGTGGGGCGGAGCCGCGCGCGATGGCAAGAATGTGCCGGGCCTTACAAGTCTTGTTGTCTTGGCGCGAGCAGTTACACATATTTTGTTATGCCGGTGATATGGGTGAGTCCTGTGCTGCTGCGCTGAATTTGAATTACACAGTTGTCGGTTGTCCTGCCGCGCAAGTCACCACGGCAGGGGATACCTGCGAAGCGGCGCGTGTTTTGATGGCACAAGGTGTTGATCTGATTTTATTCGCTGGCGGCGATGGAACAGCGCGCAATATTGCCGACGCGGTAAGCACGCGCCAGGCCGTACTCGGTGTGCCTTCCGGTGTAAAGATGCATTCGGGTGTTTACGCCATAACACCGGAAAGTGCAGGGCACATTGTGCAATTTTTATTGGAAGGAAAGTGGGTTCCGATTGTTGAACAGGATGTGAAAGATATAGACGAAGACGCCTTTCGTGCAGGCCAGGTGCGTGCCCGTTTTTACGGTACGCTTCTGGTGCCGGAAGCGCCGCAATTTTTGCAGCAGGTTAAGAACAGCGGTGCACACGTGGATGAACTGGCACAAATCGATGTGGCAAGTGAAGTGATTGAACATCTGGCGGATGATACTTTGTATATCGTCGGACCTGGTTCAACAACGCAGGTATTATTGCAGCAGATGAATCTGGCTGGCAGTTTGCTGGGCGTAGACTTGATGCGCAATCAACAACTCCTGGCGACCGATGTAACTGCGCAGGACATTAGTAACGCGTTGGATCAACATACAGGTGATGTGCGGATTATCATCACTGCCATTGGTGGGCAAGGTCACATCATTGGGCGAGGTAATCAGCAATTGAGGCCGGATATTCTGCGGCGCGTCGGAAAAGAAAATGTTCAAGTCATTGCCACCCGGGAAAAAATTCTTGCGTTACACGGTCGGCCCCTGTTAGTTGATAGTCACGATCCGCTTTTGGATCAAAACTTCAGCGGCTATCTGCCGGTAATTACCGGTTATCGTGAACGAATTATGTACCCGGTGGGTATTCAAGATGAAATCGTAGGCCCATCGCCAGCCCAGTGAGTGTTATGCAACCCATATTAGCCCGTCTGAAAGCGTTACAAGATCAGTTTCTGCAATCTGAATCATCTACCCGCAGCGGTGAAATTACTGTCGTGATAGACAGCTACCGCTTATTCCATGGTCGCGGAAAAACAGTGCCGGGCCTGGAGTTTGTATGTATCGATTTCTTCCAACCGCTACTCTTGTTGACGTGCTATCAGGAGCCACCTGTGAATTGGCTCGATGAGTTCTTGCAACAGACTACGCCGCTGTTGTCGCCACACATTCAAGCTGTTCTGGTCCAGCATCGTTATGTTGCCGGTGCACCAGCGGAGGTGATATGGGGGCAATTACCCGAGCAAACCTACGCGCGTCGCGGTGAGTTGCAATTTGTTCTGCATCCGGGCCAACAACAAAACACGGGCTTTTTTTTGGATATGGAGCCGGGGCGACGGTGGCTGGAGCAGCAGGCGGCGGGTAAACGTGTACTGAATCTCTTCGCCTACACTTGTGCATTTTCTGTTGTGGCGATTGCTGCGGGGGCGGAGAAGGTTGTCAATGTGGATATGAGCAGCAGGGCACTGCAAATCGGGCGTGATAATCACATGCTCAATCAGCTCAATAAAAAGTCCAGTGAATTTTTAGCAGAAAATATTCTGAAATCCTGGGGACGTATCAAGAAGCGTGGGCCTTATGACATCGTCATCCTTGACCCACCTTCTTATCAGCCGGGCAGCTTTGTTGCGCAAAAAGATTACGTTCGACTGGTGCGCCGACTGCCGGAATTGATGCCGCAAGGTGGGCTGGTATTGGCCTGTTTGAATGCACCGGAGCTATCTACAGAGTTTTTGCTTGAGGCCTTTAGCCGCGAGTGCCCACTCGGGACGTTATTGGAATTCCTGGTAATACCGTATTACTTGCGCAACAAAGTCTGAACAACCTGCTCAATGGCGTGAGACGAACCACTTTTCAGGGCCTGACGCACGAGATAAATACTGCTGGCATAGGTTTCCTGCACTGAGGGTGGCAGGTCTCTGTCCGCATCTACCGCAATGCCAGACAGTTCTTCCATATCCAGTCGCGAATAAAGTACCGTAAACCCTTTGTGGGAAAGTGTTACCTGATCCAGTGCCTCTTGGCGAATGGTGCTTTCATAATGAATATAACCAGTCTCTGCCAACCAGATCATTGTGCTGAAGCAAGATTGAAAACGAGTGCAGTGCAAGCCGAATTCATCCGGTGAATCCGGGCCTGAAATATCCTCGACAAAGAGTGTGATTTTGCGCGGAAAACTGAGGTAAAGCTGAGCAAATATACGCGCAACATCTTTATAGAAATCTGCGATGTGAATATCAGCCATGGACGATTTCCTGATATCAAACGGATGGCGGAGCTGTGCATTGTCATCTTCAACAGCGGCTGAGAATGACAATGCAAACAGGTTATTGCGAGTAACGTTGCAGGAATTCACCGAAACGGTGGATGGCTTTGGTAAGGTCATCTTCCCGCGGCAAAAATACAATGCGGAAGTGATCATTGGTCGGCCAGTTAAATGCGGTACCTTGCACCAGCAGAATCTTTTCCTGGATCAGGAAGTCGAGCACCATCTGTTCGTCATCCTTGATTTTGTACATATCCAGATTCAGCTTCGGAAACAGATACATTGCGCCGCGCGGTTTGACACAAGAGAGACCGGGAATTTTTTCAATGGCTGTCATCGCCGCATCGCGTTGATCGCGCAGGCGCCCGCCAGGCACGATCAATTCGTTGATGCTTTGATAGCCACCCAAGGCTGTCTGGACGGCAAACATCGCGGGCACATTGGCGCACAGGCGCATGGATGCCAGCATCTCCAGTCCTTCGATGTAACTCTTGGCGCGGTGTTTTGCTCCACTGATTACCATCCACCCTGAACGAAAACCCGCCAGGCGATAAGCTTTTGATAAGCCGTTAAAGCTTACGCAAAGTACGTCTTGTGCCAAGCGACCCATTGGATGAAACTCAGCGTCGTCATAAAGAATTTTGCTGTAAATCTCATCGGCAAAAATAATCAGGTTGTGGCGGCGTGCCAGCTCGACAATTTGTTCCAACACATCCTTGCTATAAACAGAACCGGTAGGGTTGTTGGGGTTGATAACCACAATCCCGCGCGTCTTGTCAGAGATTTTGCTTTCGATGTCCGCAATATCCGGGAACCAGCCTGACTCTTCATCACACAGGTAGTGACGAGCCTTGCCTCCGGCGAGATTCACGGCCGCCGTCCACAGCGGATAGTCGGGCGCCGGCACCAAAATTTCATCGTTGTTATTCAATAGGGCCTGCATCGCCATCACGATAAGCTCACTGGCACCGTTGCCCAAGAAAATATCTTCTATCTCAACGCCAGGGATTTGCAGGCGCTGGCTCTCCTGCATGATGGCTTTACGCGCGGCAAAGAGTCCGCGTGAGGCGGTGTAACCTTCTGCATTGGGCAGGTTGTAGATAACATCCTGGATAATTTCATCGGGTGCTGCGAAACCAAACGGGGCAGGGTTGCCGATGTTTAATTTCAGAATACGATGGCCTTCTTCTTCAAGGCGGTAGGCGTGTTCCAGAACCGGGCCGCGGATGTCGTAGCAAACACCGTTAAGCTTATCGGATTTCTTAATATTGCTCATTTGCAGTAATATGCCTTTTATGCAGAAATAAGCACTAAATCATCATGGTTCGCAGGCTACTGTGTCAAGGAAATCGTTATGTCCGATAAAGAAAATTATGACGACGCTCACTGGCGTGAGCACCTAACACC
>CAMPIG010000433.1 GCA_946886255.1 uncultured Cellvibrio sp.
CCGCCAATACGCTTAAAAGAGAGCCTAGCTTGATCATGTCATATCCCTCGAAGAATGAAATATTTGATATTAAGTGGTGGCAAACCAGGGGGGCGCACAATGCGAGTTTGGCGTTAGGGTTGTTGTTTCGAAACCCTCAAGTCATGGACGACTTGAGGGAGCTACAGGGAGGATTCATTCGCCACATCCATGTGGCTCACCCTTCGGGCAGCTTCGCTGTGCAAATTGGCCGTCCTGCCAATTTGTTACGCGTTTTCGAAACAACAACCCTAATGACAAACGGATTCCGAAGCGCAACGTGTAGTAAATCGAAAAACCAATTTATTTCGCCGCTTTATAACGCTCAGCCGCATCCATAATTTCCTGACGCGCCGCATCAACACCGGCCCAGCCTTCCACCTTCACCCACTTGCCTTTCTCCAAATCCTTGTAATGCTCAAAGAAATGCTCGATTTGCGACAACACAACCGGCGGCAAATCATCAGTAGATTGCACCTTGCTATACAAGGTCGTGAGCTTATCGTGAGGCACAGCCAGGATCTTGGCATCGCCACCGGCTTCGTCGGTCATCTTCAACACACCAATCGGACGGCAGCGAACCACTGAGCCCGCTTGCACGGGTTGCGGGAACAATACCAACACGTCAGCCGCATCCCCGTCATCGCACAAGGTATGGGGAATGTAACCATAGTTGCAGGGGTAATGCATGGCGGTGCTGACAAGGCGATCGACAAAAAGGGTATTACTGTCCTTATCAATCTCGTACTTGATTCCGCTGTTCATCGGGATTTCGATAACAACATAAATGTCATCGGGCAGACTTTTACCGGAAGGAACTAGATCAAGGCTCATATATGTGCTCACCTGGTTGAGTGTGGAAATTTCAGGGGCGCGATTCTAACACAATCCCGAAGGGGCTCAATGTGCGTCAGCCTACGTGCCAGCGCTGCAATAAAGGGTTAAATCAGGTAGACGGTGGCGATGAGCGCTGCAACGATGATCAGTAACACCAACCACCACAAACTGCTTTTACGCACATCACTGTAGGTCGGCTCGATGCGGTTACCGGGCGATGTCGGGCGGGTTTTCCAGCGCTTGGGCTCCTGGCTGGCTTGCCGTTTTTCCACCGGCTTGGTGAGGGCCTCGATGGGCGGGCGGATGCGGGTTTTATGTTCGACAGTTTCGGGGCCTACGAGCCGAAAGCTATAGACGTCAATGCGCAGACGGTCGCCGCTGTAGGCCACTGATTCTTCGACGCGGCGTTCGTTAATAAATGTGCCATTGGCGGAACTGAGATCTTTTACCCGCAGACTGGTGCCCTGGACGGTGAGTTCGGCGTGGCGCCGGGAGAGGTGGGTGCCGGGGATGACAATGTCACACTGGGTCCCCCGCCCGATGATGACCGATTGATCGCGGGGGATTTCAAAGCTTTTGCCCGCCAGCCAACTGCTGTCAGATACCAGACGCCATGGTGGTGTGTCGTCCCGGCTCGAGGGTTGAGCGCCGGTGCGGTGCGGGTCGAGCACTTCAATCTCAACCGCCCCCAGTTTAATGACATCACCGGGGATAATTTCTTTGTGCGTGACGCGTTGGCCATTTACAAAACAGCCACTCTGGCTGTTATTGTCTTTCAGGAACACTTTGTTTTCACTACTGATCAGGCGCGCATGCAATGCATCTATCCCCTCATCGCCCAGCACCAGATTATTATCGGCCGCGCTACCGATGCTATAAAGCTTCTCAACCACCCATAACGGGGGATGACGATTGTCCTTGAAATGAATTTTCAGCATCTTGCAGTCCGCGCGCAGGTCCTGAGAGGGGATGGAAGTAGAGGCATTATATAAGCGATACTTTTTACTAAAGCAATAGACTCGGAGCGAGATCATGACGTCGGACAATCTTTCTGCCCCACCCCAAGCCACCCATCGGGTGGTTATTCATTACTGTAACCTGTGCCGCTGGATGTTACGCGCCGCCTGGCTTGCGCAGGAGCTACTGAGCACCTTTGACGGGGAGCTGGATGAAGTAGCCTTGCATCCGGGAACCGGTGGTGTCTTTGAAATCTGGCTCGATGGCGTGTTGGTATGGGAGCGCCAACGGGATGGCGGCTTTCCGGAAGCCAAGGAACTTAAACAGCGCGTTCGGGATCAATTGTGTCCGGATAAGCCGCTGGGCCACAGTGATGGCCATAAACGTTCTTCGTGAAATCACCTCTCATCCAAGGCGGAGTTTTGTTTGCAAGGGACCAGCTGTGCTTCATAATAGCGGCCTTCTGCGCCCGCTTGCCCAACTCAATAAGGCCAACACATGCTGCAAAGATTGTCATCGCTGTATCAGGTTCTGGTTGTTAAACGTCCCGTTATTACCCTCAGTGTTCTCTTTCTTCTGGCCTTGCTGGCAGCAGCAGGATTGCCCAATTTTAAACTGGATGCCTCTGCTGACTCCCTGACGCTGGAGCACGACACCTCCATTGATTATCTGCGCGAGATCAGTAAACGCTACCAGCGCGGCGATTTTTTGGTGGTGACCTTTACGCCGCACGAAGACCTGTTCACGGATAAGTCCATCAATCTGCTGAAACAATTGAGCGAAGAATTTGCGCAGATTGAGGGGGTGGAAAGTGTTTATTCCATGATTGATGTGCCCTTGCTGTACAGCCCCATGCGGTCATTGGCAGAACAGCAGGAATCGACCCGCACGTTATTGACCGAAGGCGTGGATCGCGAACAGGCCAAGCAGGAATTTTTGACCAGTCCGATCTATCGCGACATGCTGCTGGGGCCCGATGGCAAGACCACGGCCTTGCTGCTGAACCTCGAAGTGAATAATAAATATATTGAGATGGTGCGCCATCGCGACGCGCTACGCTGGAAGCGTGACACGGAAGGTTTAACTGACGAAGAAAAAATCGAGCTGGAAAAAGTCAGCAAGGAATTTTTGGATTATCGCACTGCGCAGGCTGCAAAAGATCACCAGCGGGTGGATACGGTGCGGCAGGTCATGGATAAATATCGTGATGATGCACAGTTGTTCCTCGGCGGCGTGAGCATGATCACCTCAGACATGATCACCTACATCAAGAATGATCTGGTGATTTTCGGTATTGCTATTTTGTTGTTCATTGTGGTGATGCTTGCTTTTATTTTCCGCCAGTTGCGTTACATCGTTTTGCCCCTGGCGACTTGCATAATGTCTGTTCTGTTGATGTTAGGTTGGATCAGTTGGATCGACTGGCGGTTAACAGTCATTTCTTCAAACTTTGTGGCCTTGCTGTTGATCCTCGCCTTGGCGTTTACCATTTACATCGTTGTGCGGTATCGCGAACTCCATGCGCAATATCCTGACTGGACACAAGCCGAGCTGGTATTGAAAACCTCGCGCATGATGGTGGTGCCATGTTTCTATTCGGCACTGACCACCATGGTGGCTTTTATGTCGTTGCTGATGAGCGGCATTCGTCCGGTCATTGACTTCGGCTGGATGATGACCATCGGTTTAATCGTTGCATTCTTTTTATCGTTTGTATTGTTGCCCGCAGGTTTAATGATTTTGCCTAAAGGCGAACCCAAGGACCGCGGCGACCAATCAGCAGCCATGACGCTGCGCTTTTCCCGTCTCGCGGAGCTTCATGGCGGAAAAGTTCTGCTGGTTGCGCTATTGGCAGGTTTGATAAGTGTCTTCGGTATTACGCAGCTGCAAGTGGAAAATCGTTTTATCGATTACTTCCATGAAGACAGTGAAATTCACCAGGGCATGAAGGTTATTGATCAGGAGTTGGGCGGTACAGTGACGCTCGATATTATCCTGGATGCAGATCCCGCGTGGATGGCAAGCGAAGAGGAAACGCTGGAAGACGATCCGTTCGCCGACCCTGAAGCGGAAATGGAGGACGATCCGTTTGCTGATGACCCTTTCGCGGATGAGTCCACCGAAAAAGCGCCGGAGAGTTATTGGTTTACCCTGAATGGTCTGGATGAAATCAGAAAGCTGCACAATTATCTGGAGTC
>CAMPIG010000434.1 GCA_946886255.1 uncultured Cellvibrio sp.
TGGGTGAGGAATGGTAAATGTTCAGCGCTATTTACCAAGGTAAATTACGGCATCGTCGCTTCTATCCGAAGGCGCATGCGTTTAGCTATGAATCAACACTGTTTTACCTCGACCTGGATGAATTACCGCAGTTGTTCAAGGGAGTAAAAGGTTGGTCGCTTGAGGGGACGGCGCGCGGGCAATTCTGCCGGAGGGATTATCTGGGCGATCCTGACACTGAACTGAAAGAGGCGGTGCGCGCTGAGGTTGTGCATCAATGGGGTCATTGCCCGCAAGGTCCAGTGCGTATGTTAACCAATTTACGTATGTGGGGGTTCTGCTTTAATCCCGTCACACTGTATTACCTATTTGAACCGAGTGTTGAAAAACCAGCGTTGATTTTGGCTCAGGTAAATAACACCCCCTGGAATAAACGCCACAGTTATATCGTGCCTTGCGATGACGGTGGTAAAACCCGCACCGACTTTCCAAAACAATTCCATGTATCGCCGTTCAATCCGTTGGATATGCGTTATCACTGGGTCAGCACGTCGCCCTCTGAGAAGTTGCTGGTGCATATGGAAAATCATCGCGAGGGGATATGCCATATGGATGCCACACTCACCCTTGAGCGACAAGGGTGGTCAGCAGAACAACTGCAACGCATCTTGTGGCGGCAGCCTTGGCTGACACTCAAGGTGCCAGCGATGATTTATTGGCAAGCGTTGAAATTATTTCTGAAAGGTGTGCCATTTTATCCGCATCGCTCTTTGCGTGATGAAGAAAAACACAATCCATCATTACCCACTGTTGCCCAGCGCGATATGACCAACCGTTAACACAGAGGCAAAAAGAAGGTGAACAATTCACACATCCCCATCACACAATTGCGTCCACACCGGTTGAATTCACTCAACTGGAATCAGGCGTTGGCAAAGAAGATGTTGTTTTCGTTGTTGACGCAATTAGAAACCGGTTGTCTGCGAATTCATGACGGCGAGGAATGCGTTGAGTTTGGTCAGCATGTGAATGAGGCAGATATGGTTGCCGACTTGCACGTCCATAATCCGCAGTTGTATGCAGAGGTTGTCTTTGGCGGCTCGATCGGTGCGGGCGAAGCTTACATGAGTGGTTATTGGTCGAGCCCAAACCTGACGAATATCACGCGTTTGTTTGTGCGCAACATGGCTGCACTGGATGCACTGGATTCTCGTCAGTCGCGCATGGGCAAAGGCCTCCTAAAAATATTTCATTGGTTTAACCGCAACACGCGCGAAGGTTCGCGTAAAAATATCTCGGCGCATTACGACCTGGGCAATGATTTCTTTCGCTTGTTTCTTGATCCGAACATGATGTATTCCTCCGCCATTTATCCAACGGCAGAGACAGCGCTTGAGCAGGCATCCGTTCACAAATTGGCGGTGGTCTGCGAAAAGTTGCGTCTGACTGCCGAGGATCATTTATTGGAGATCGGTACTGGCTGGGGCGGCATGGCGATATACGCCGCGCGGCATTACGGTTGCCGTGTCACCACAACAACCATCTCCAAAGAGCAACACGATTATGCGCTGATACAGGTTAAAGCAGCGGGCCTGGAGGATCGTATTCAGGTACGCTTTGATGACTACCGCGATCTACAAGGACAATATACCAAGCTGGTATCCATTGAGATGATTGAAGCGGTTGGTCATGAAAACTATGCCGAGTATTTCGCGATGTGCTCGCGATTATTAAAAGACGACGGCCTGATGTTGTTGCAGGCGATTACCATCGCAGACCAACGCTACGTGCAAGCCCAGCGGTCGGTGGATTTTATTCAGCGCTATATTTTTCCCGGCGGTTCATTGCCTTCCATCACGGTTATCAGCGATCTTGTCACCCGCGCAACCACTATGAATATTCTCCACATGGAAGATATTGGAGAGCATTACGCGCGCACCCTGCGCGATTGGCGTAACGGCTTTCTGGCGCATCTGGAACAGGTCAGGCAGCAGGGCTTTGATGAACGCTTTATTCGCATGTGGGAGTTTTATCTGTGTTATTGCGAAGGCGGATTTATGGAACGGAGTATCGGCACCGCCCAGATTTTGTTGGCCAAACCACAGTTTCGGCAGAATTTCTTCGCATGAATGAAACTCCTGCCATAAAAATCTTTCAAAACCCCCGCAGCCGATGGCTTGCCAACGCACTAATCTTCCAGCTGGGGTGGTTTGTGTGCGTGCTGGGAGGGAGCCTCTGGGCCGCGCTGTTTACCGCAGTGACACTGGTTTTCCACGTTTGGCTGTATGGCTATTCGGATAAAACCACCATTGTCGTATGTCTGGTTTTGGGTTGGATTCACGACAATCTCCTGGCTGGAGCAGGTGTCTTTATTTTTGCCGGGCAGGGGATGCCACCCGTGTGGCTTTGGTGCTTATGGATATTGATGGGAACCACGCTGAAACATTCCTTATCATGGATCTATCAGCGCCCGTGGATCAGTGCCGTATCCGGTGCAGTAGCCGGCCCTCTGGCCTATGCTGGCGGCGTAGCCTTATCGGATGCGCAATGGGGCGTGCCATTAACCCAGGCTTTTGCCATAATGGCCGTCATCTGGCTGTTGGTACTGCCGTTAATCCGATTCTTCGTAAACAGGATAGATTCACTATGTCGTTGACCATGTCTTTCCCCGGTAAATTATGTGCTGCCGGTGCACTTTTTCTTGTTGCCAGTGCCGCCTTCGCAAACGAAAACTATGCCGTTACCGGCAATGCCTACAACGTCAATAACAACTTGCTGGTGTACAGTGAGTATTACACCGATATGAATCACAATCGCGAGGTCACCGTCAATTACACCAAACCGGACGGTAACATTTTCGCAACCAAAACGCTTTTCTACACCGGCGAAGTCACCCAGCCGGAATTTGAATTACACGATAAGCGGGATGATGAGAAAGTCTCTGCGCGTTTTGTTGATGGCCGTCTGGTGTTGTCACACAGCCTGAATTATTCGACCAATCAAAAAACGATAATGAACAATGCCTCTATGGTGATTGATGCCGGGTTTGATGCGTTTATTCAACAAAACTGGGAAAAATTAACGACCGGCAAAAAAGTCAATTTCATGTTTGCATTGCCGACTCGTGTGGATACTGTGCGTTTGCAAGTGCGGGAGGTCGGTGCGGATAAAACACCGCTCGCTTCTAACAAAAACCCAACTGATTGGCGCTATTTTGTGATTACTCCAGCCAATCGTTTTGCGTCGATATTTGCCGATCCGATTTATCTGGCTTACTCGCCGGAAAAATACCTGATGCGCTATCAGGGACGATCCAATCTGGACGATGACAAGGGCGGTGCTTGGGACGTAAGAATCGAATACGAATATCGGTAATAGAAGAAACATAAAAAAACGGGCCAGTGCAAAATGCATGGTCCGTTTTTTTTGCGTCGAAAAAACATGAGTCTCTTAATGTGCCTGATAAGAGCACCAATCGCTCCAGCTACCGGGATAAAGCCGCGCTTCAATCCCACTTAAATATAAAGATAATAAATTTACGCAGGCTGTCACGCCGGAACCGCAATAGACCACCAGGTTCTGTTTATCCGGCAAGCTTTGCCAGTGCATCTGATGCCAATCCATCGGTTTAATATAACCCTGTTCATCGGTAACCTCCTGCCAGGGATAATTCAGCGCGCCCGGAATATGGCCGGCGATGGGGTCAATAGGTTCTTCCAGACCCGCAAAGCGCCGCGTTTCACGAGAATCAATCAATGTCATGGAGGATTTTTGTTCCTGAATTTCCTTGTAGCTAATCACATCCTGACTAGTAAAATTTGCGCGAAAATTTCCTGCACGCGGTGCCGGTTCGCGTCGATCCTGCATCCCGCCGAGCGCGCACCATGCTTGATAACCTCCATCAAGGATTGCCACATCGTCGTGGCCCAAATGACGAATCAGCCACCAGGCGCGTGCCGCAAAAGCCATCCGGGAATCATCGTAAACCACAATCGGTGTTTGTTGGTTCACGCCGGCACGGCGTA
>CAMPIG010000435.1 GCA_946886255.1 uncultured Cellvibrio sp.
ATCAGTAAAAACAGAACCAGCACCAACAACAGGGATAATCCTCCCCACAGACGCTTGGCTGAACGTTGCCGATCGTAGCGGGTGGTCATCTCAACCGGCTCGGGCATGATGTTCATCAAGAGCGCGGCGCGCGAGGTATCGAAGGCGCGCAGGCGTGAATCATCCTTGCCGTTATCGCTCATCGCTTGTTGGTAAAGCTGATTCTCGTTGTAAGGCTGGGCGTGAATTTCTTCTGCATCTTCATGCTGTGCGTCGTCTTTCTCCGCAACGATGTTGAACACTGGGCCTTTGTAGGTGGTAGAAGAATGGGGGGTGAAAGAAGTGCTTCGCGGTGCTTCTTCCTGCTCATCCTCTTCCGGTTCGCCATTATATTGGTCGACATCGCTCAACCGCTCGTGCGCGCTGAACGCTTCCTCTTCATCATTTCTTTGGTCATTTTTGTTGCGCAATTCATTGGATGAATTACGCATTTCATCGTCAGCTTCATCAAGTAGCTCCATCGCCCAGGCTTCGTCCGGGTCGACATCGTCTTTTTCCGGTTCCTTAAGGCGAATTTCGCGGTCGAAGAGAGAAGCGGTTTGCTTGGGTAGCTTTTCAATATCCAAAAAGCCGTCAAACTCATAATCAGTTTGCTTGGGTTGATCCGGCTCATCCATATCGTCGCTGATAAGGAAATCATCGTCCCCGCTTAGCGCCAATTCGCGATTGATTTCATCCTGACTGAATGCCAGCTTCTGCTCGTCGGATTTTGTCGGTGGTTGTGGTGGTTTGGCGGCAGTTGTTTGGACTGACGAGACTTTATTTGGGCTTGCCGATTTTTCAGTGGGCTTAGGTGTGGCTGCTTTTGGGGTTGTGGATGCAGATGGCATAGCCGGTCTGGGAGGCTCTCGTCTGGCTGCTGTAGTTTCCGCCGGTTTGGGGGTGGCGGGTTTCGCGGGTGAGACCTTGGGCGCATCTGTTGGTTTAGCTGCGCTGACCGGGCTTGTCGTACCGCCGCTCACCAGATAGTCCTGCGCTTTAAAGATATGCAAGCAGGAGCCACAACGCACGGCGCCCTTGGCGGACTGCAATTGCGCGCTGGTGATGCGGAA
Source organism: uncultured Cellvibrio sp. (assembly GCA_946886255.1). The sequence continues at coordinate 1,092 of CAMPIG010000435.1, forward strand.
TGAGGTGGCGCATTTGGGGCAGCGGGTAACCATATTGCTCATAGGCAGGTGTTTATCCTGATTTTTATCGACAAGGTGCAGTGTGGAATCAGTGTAGCTCCTGGCGCCAGCGCGGTAAATTTTTCCACGCAGGACTGTTAAGTATCGCGCATTACCGCGCCCGCCAACAGCGGAAGCGAATTATGAGCGGGTTTTGATGGCTGTCAATCGCACCCATTCGTCCTGGCTGGTCACCGGATCGAAATCAAACCAGGGCGCATAGGCGGCCATCACGCTCTCGGCTTGTACGCCCAAGATGCCAGACAAACAAATCTTGCCGCCGGGTTTGGTCAGTGCGTTAAGATTCGCGGCCAATTCCGCCAATGGACCGGCCAGGATATTAGCCAATACCACATCGGCTTGCACCTTCGGACAGCGGGGTGGCAGGTACACGGGCATGGCATCTGCCGGCAGGTTATTGCGTTTGGCGTTTTCGGTGGTGGCCAATAAGGCTTGTGGATCGATGTCGACACCAATGACCTGCGTGGCCCCCATCAATAAGGCGGCGATACCGAGGATGCCGGAGCCGCAACCGTAATCCACAATGTGCAGATCGGTGAGATTTTGCTGGTCAATCCACTGCAAACACATAAAGGTGGTGGGGTGGGTGCCGGTACCAAAGGCAAGGCCGGGGTCGAGCATCAGGTTGATCTTGTCCGGCTCAGGCGGTTGCTGCCAGCTGGGGCAAATCCACAAACGTTCACCGCAACGGATCGCATGGTAATTTTTCATCCATTCCCGTTCCCAGTCCTTGTCTTCCAGCAATTCCCATTTGTGTTCGGGTAATTCGCCGCCGAAAACTTTTTGCGCCTGCAACGTTGCCTTGGCAGTATCGATATCTGCCGAATAGAGTCCGGTCACGCTGATGTCGTCCCACAGCGGTGTCTCGCCTAATGCGGGTTCGAAGATAGGTTGATCGGCGGCATCTTGCAGGGTGACGGAAACGGCACCGCTGGCCAGCAGCGCATCTTCGAGTTTTTCAGTTTGGGGGCGTGTGGCCTTGACCTTGAGTTGTAACCAGGGCATGGGAATCTCGAGTCGGGGAGAAGCCGGGCAGTGACTGGTGCCCGGCTAGGGTTTTAATTGGCGAGTTTCTTCTCAAGGTAATGGATGTTGACACCACCTTTGCGGAATTCCGTATCGCGCACCAGCATTTGTTGCAGGGGGATATTGGTGCGAATGCCATCAACGATGGTTTCGTCCAGAGCATTGCGCATACGGTTCAGGGCAATCTCGCGGGTTTCACCGTAGGTGATGACCTTGGCGATCATGGAATCGTAGTTGGGCGGAACGGTGTAACCACTGTAAAGATGAGAGTCAACCCGAACGCCCAAGCCGCCGGGGGCATGGTAGTTTTTAACCAGGCCGGGGCAGGGCATAAAGGTTTTGGGGTCTTCCGCATTGATACGACATTCAAAGGAATGGCCGCGAATCACAATATCGGATTGCTTAATGGACAGCTTCTCACCTGCACAGACACGAATCTGTTCTTTGATCAAGTCAATGCCGGTCACCATTTCGGATACCGGGTGCTCTACCTGAATACGGGTATTCATTTCGATAAAGTAAAAGCGACCGTCTTCATACAGGAATTCGAAAGTGCCGGCACCGCGATAACCAATATCCACACACGCTTTTACACAAGATGCGTAAGTAGCCTGGCGTACATCTTCAGGAATCCCTGGGGCCGGAGCTTCTTCCAACACCTTCTGATGGCGGCGTTGCAAAGAACAATCGCGGTCACCCAGGTGAATCGCATTGCCTTGGCCATCAGAAAGAATCTGGACTTCGACGTGACGTGGATTTTGCAGGAATTTTTCCATGTACACGGTGCCATCGCCAAAAGCAGCTTTGGCTTCACCTTGGGTAACATGAATAGAGTTCATCAGGGCTGCTTCTGTGTGTACGACGCGCATGCCGCGACCGCCACCACCGGCAGCTGCCTTGATGATCACCGGATAACCGATACGTCGACCGATCTCCAGGCATTGTTCAGCGTTGTCCGCTGGCAATGGCCCGTCGGAGCCGGGTACGGTGGGTACACCGGCCTTCTTCATGGCCTTAATGGCTTCTACCTTGTCGCCCATCATGCGGATAACGTCAGGATCGGGACCGATAAACACAAAACCACTTTTTTGCACTTGCTCGGCAAAATCAGCGTTTTCGGCCAGAAAGCCATAACCGGGGTGCACTGCCACAGCGTCGGTGATCTCCATGGCGCTGATGATAGCCGGGATATTCAGATAACTTTTGGGTGAAGGATTGGGGCCGATGCAGACGGATTCGTCTGCCAGACGGACATGTTTTAAATTGCGGTCAACCTGCGAATGGACGGCTACGGTTTTAATGCCCATCTCTTTGCAGGCGCGCAGGACGCGCAACGCAATTTCGCCACGGTTGGCGATAAGAACTTTTTCAAACATAAACCAGTTCCTTAAGCTCGTTCGTATAAACAGCGCCGACGGCGTGTTCGTTGGCTTTCTATAATTTAAACGATTGTCACGAGCGGTTGGTCGAATTCAACCGGTTCACCATCACCGACGAGGATGGCTTCGATAACGCCAGCTTTGTCAGCTTCGATCTGGTTCATCATCTTCATGGCTTCGATGATACAAATCACATCGCCTACCTTGACATGCTTACCTACTTCCGCAAATGCGGGAGAGCCTGGGCTTGGTGAGCGGTAGAAGGTACCGACCATGGGTGACTTCACAACGTGTCCGTCATAAGAAGCTTTAGCTGGTGCTTCATTGGTGGCTGGTGCTGAAGCCGGTGCGGCAGCTGGCGCAGCGGGTTGCGGCGCATAAGCGGCTTGCATTGGTGCTGCGATGTACTGCGGCTGACCTG
>CAMPIG010000436.1 GCA_946886255.1 uncultured Cellvibrio sp.
GGTGATGTGGCGCACACCAAAATGGCCGCTATTGAAAATTCTTTTAGAATGGATTACACAACAGGAAATATTTTCTCAAAGATTGTGGCAGAAGATTGGACTAAGAAAACGAATACAGAAGTACTAGAGGAACATCGTGACACGATATTGCCGCATTATGGAATCTCTCTTGATAAAGAAATGAGGTTAAGCAATTAGCAGGCTGAGTTAGTTTGTTGCTCTCATTGCTTCATCTGACTTGCCCCTCGAAAATGCCTTTCAGCGGTACTATCGAAAACCTGGCTAACTACTCTTCGATCCTACCGGCTAAGCGTAAACTGCGCTGGTTGTTTATTATGCTATCTATACTAACCGGCATATTTTCCGGATCTGCACAATCAGAAAAAAACAAATTCCATTCACATGAGATTCATTTATCAGATAATGTCTTTCATTTCGCAATGCCAGAAGATTTCAGTAAGGGTATACCTGCTGATGATATGGTCGAGGATTTGGATATTTCAGATCTATCTGAATTTAATAATCCTGAATATGGAAATCTGATTCGGCGTTGGTGGGATATTAAAGAGCCGGGTTGGTTCGGCAAGGAGCTAGGGACGGTCATGCTTGATTTGTCTGTTCAGCGAAGTTTTTCAAATACGCAACATCTTGTGCATCAAAGGCCTTACGAAATTTCTAACAGGCTAGATTTTATGATGATGTTGCATGATAGCTTTATGCAACGATACGAACCCTTAAATGAAGCAGTTGAAGGAGATGCCGGCCTGGATATTTCGTATCACTCAAGCATTGCGGTGATGATTGGTGACGAGGTTGCTGCACTGCAACGGGATGCCATATTTAACCAGCAAAAATGGACAGCCTACTCCATTGCTGCACCCCGAGGAGAGCTGATAGTTGTTTATGCAATTCCTGTGACCGAAAATGTGTATCTGGAAGCGTCTTTGACATACAGCCACAATGATAGTGTGCCGCCTTTGGAGTTCAGAAGAGGACATGCATTTAGCAAGTTCGAGCCGATGGTGGAAAGTTTCAAATTGGATTATGCGTCAAACAATTCACTTAAAGATGTTGTGGGTAAGGAGTGGCTTGAACAATTAACAACTGACACTATTAAGCAGAATCCTGATTTGTTGATAAGAATTTTTGGCGGTGAACCTGATGAGAGAATATTGCCGCAAGCGGGGCAACCATAACGGTTTTGCCTGACATGGTGCGCATTTAAAACATCAGCCTGCTGAACTAACATTCAGCAGGCTCGACAGGAACATTGTGTTAAACCGTTTAAGGCGCAAATTTCACCGACACCACATTCGATGCACCAGACTCCCCACTCTCATTCGTCGCAATAACACGATAATAGTAGGTCTTTCCTTTCTTCAATTTCCCATCATCCTTAAACAACACATCCGTGCGCGGATTAAACGCCTGAATACCGTCAGAAATATTATCGCCAATCACTTTCCATGGACCCTTGGCAGACGTCGCGCGTTCGATGCGATAAAAACGACCAACCGGTGAGCCCATCCAGTTGATGGCATTGGTTGGGTCTTCAATATCACGCAGTATGGGGGCTTCCGGCTTTGGTAACGGCGATGCTTTTTGCTGTCCGTTCATTTGCGCCTGGGCTTTGCGTATCAGGTCGACAACCGCTTGCTCTTCATTGGGTTCACCTTCCGGGAAGCCGGGCAGATGATAGCTGTAGTGGCCGGTGTATTCCTTATGCCAATAAAAACCACCGTTGTGGCGATGGCCGCGAAAGCCCCAGATAAAGGCACCGGCCGCGCGGGCGCCGTTATGTTCGGTGTGCACGACGGCTTGCATGATGTCGCTCAGTCCTTTCGCATCGCGCAATCCGAATTCGCCGATCAGATAGACTTTTTTTCCATCGATCGCTTTTAAATCTTTTGATACCTGATCGGGATTGTTGTTGCCGTTGGTGGTGTAAAAGTGGTTAGAGATGATGTCGATGTTAGGATCTTCCAGCGCGAATTTATTGACGGTCAGGTAAGTGCCATCAATCACTAAATGATTTTTATCCAGCGACTTGATCAGTGCTGCTGCTTTTTTCAAAAAGGGTTCGGTGGTTTCTTTTAATTCATTACCGGTTTCCCACGCCATGATAGCTTTTTCATCGCGGTATTCGCGCCCGGTAATGGTGTTCTTGCGCGTGATGACCTGCTCGACAATGTGCAGGTAAGCCGCAAAGGTTTTGCTGTTGATGTCATGCAAGGCGGTTTCGGGTTCGCCATAAAAGGCCGCCAGTTGTTCGCGCCCGCCCCACCATTTCCAGTGGTCGATAAATGGCAAGATCAAACGCAGGCCATGCTTGTCGGCGAGCACGATCATGCGGTCATAATGCACCATGGCGGCCTCGTTCAGACGCGGCATGCCATTGGGTGTCGTCGGTTTGAGAATATGAGTTTCCCGCTCGCAAGCGGCATCATGCCCGGTTTCTACCGAGAGCACATAAACCCGCATCGCTTTGTGGCCGGTGTACACCAGGGACTTGATCCAGTTTTCCTGCTCTTCGGCGGTAGGCCATTGAAAGTGTTGACCCCAGCCGCGCGGGTCGGCTTTGCAGGGGCCGCGGGCGTCATCTTCTATCCGGTGTAATTCTGGTGCGTGAGTACCGGCAAAGCGGAATTCTTGCGCGCCGTCCAGCAAACGGTGGCCGTCGCGGGTAATAAAATGCTCGAACGCCAGTGCGGGTAAGGTGAGGGCTGTGCCCAACACAAAGGCTAATAAACGCGAGAAGGTCATGGGTGGTCCTTATTATGATGAAGCTTTTGATGTAATCGACTATGAAAACTGGTGTAACCGGTTTCATTGGAAAGCTTAGCATCCATCCTTGCAAAGGCCTACCACTGCTGCTGAAAGAAGTGTAAAACCGATGCACTCGCTAACTGATCTGTGGGTTTCAGGTTATGCATTATTCGCGTCCTCCCTGTGCGGCGTTGGGGCCTTTCGTAAAGCGTTTGTGGGTATCCTGCCAGGCTGCGACCCGCCCGGCCTGTGAGCACGTCTTGCCCACGGGCGACATGCATCTGGTTTTTCGCTTGCGCGGAGCGCCCTTGCGCCTGGTTAGTGAAGGCCGCCCAGTGAGTGAAGGTTTTTCATCGGCGGTTATCGGCGGCCCGCGAACCGCGTTTTACGGCAAATGGATGGGTGATGCAGTGTATTCCGTGGGCGTGCAGTTTTACCCGGGTGTGGCGGAGCCATTATTTGGTGTGCCGGCAGATACTCTGGCTGAACGTCACACGAACCTGGATGCGGTATGGGGACATCACACCGAACAACTATGGGAGCGTTTACTGGCAGCCCCGACCCCGGAACAGCAGCTACGTGTATTAGAGACAGTCATGCTGGCACGATTGCCGGATAACAGTGCAATGCACCCGGCAATCTCATTCGGGCTTGGTCGTTTTGCCCAGGGCGCCACAGTAACCGAAGTGGTTCGGGAGAGCGGTTACAGTCATCGTTATTTTAATGCGCTGTTCAAACGTGCCACCGGCCTTTCTTCCAAGGCTTATTGCCGTGTGCGGCGGCTCCAGCATGTGCTCGCCGTGCCACCTGATACGACGTTGGCGGAACTGGCGCTGGCCGCCGGATTTGCTGATCAGGCCCACCTGCAACGCGAGTTTCGTGCCCTCACCGGCGTAACACCTCTGACCTACCGGCATCTGGCACCACAGTTCACCCACCATCTGCAGGTCAACTTTATTCAAGATAACGAATGAAGAACGCAGCAGACTGCACTTTTTAGCTGAGGAGAATTCCCGATGATCCACGAACTGTTTCCCTACTTGCATGTGCACGACGCATCCGCCGCCGTGGAATTTTATGGCAAGGTCTTTGGGGTTAAGGAGCTGTTTCGCCTGACCGAACCCAGTGGGCGTGTGGGGCATGTGGAGCTGGATTTTAACGGCACTATTTTGATGTTGAGCGAGGAATATCCCGAATGCAGC
>CAMPIG010000437.1 GCA_946886255.1 uncultured Cellvibrio sp.
GGTCGAGGATCTCCGCCGGTTGATCGGCTCTGGGTTTGTCGGTGTAGATAACCTTGCCGTCCTTGTCGACGGTTTTATAGATTTGCGCACCGGCGCCGGTGGTCAGGGAAAGGCCAAGGAGTAAACACAAGAGCGGGCGAACGGGCATAGGTGCTTCCTCAAACGATTTCTGCAAGAGTACTCCCGCCGCTACAAAAGAAAAAGCCCGTTCAGGTGACTGAACGGGCCTTACGTAACCAATTAACGGTAACGATTTACCTACATCGATCTGCCGAAGCCGATGATGTCAGCAGGCTTACACGCTGTAGTAGAGTTCGAATTCTACCGGGTGCGGAGTCATGTCAACACGTTGAATGTCAGCACGCTTCAGCGCGATGTAAGAATCGATAAAGTCTTTGGTGAATACGCCACCAGCAGTCAGGTAGTCGTGGTCAGCTTCCAGAGACTGTAGGGCTTCTTCCAGGCTGGCACAAACGGTTGGGATTTCCGCTTCTTCTTCTGGCTCCAGATCGTACAAATCTTTGGTTGCCGGGTCGCCGGGGTGAATCTTGTTCTGTACGCCGTCGAGGCCCGCCATCAACAGGGCAGCGAACGCCAGGTAAGGGTTAGCTGTCGGGTCAGGGAAACGGGTTTCGATACGCTTGGCTTTAGCACCAGATACGAACGGAACACGGATAGACGCAGAACGGTTACGGGCAGAGTAAGCCAACATAACAGGTGCTTCGAAGCCTGGAACCAGACGTTTGTAGGAGTTGGTAGACGCGTTACAGAAAGCGTTCAGTGATTTAGCGTGCTTGATGATACCGCCGATGTAAAACAAGGCAGTTTCGCTCAGGCCAGCGTAAGCGTCACCGGCAAACTGGTTAACACCTGCTTTAGAGAAAGACTGGTGAACGTGCATACCTGAACCATTGTCGCCAATCAGCGGCTTCGGCATAAAGGTAGCGGTTTTACCGTACTGGTGAGCCACGTTGTGTACGCAGTACTTCAGGATTTGTACTTCGTCCGCTTTTTTCACCAGGGTGTTGGCACCAACACCGATTTCACACTGACCGGCGTTAGCCACTTCGTGGTGGTGAACTTCGATCTCCAGGCCCATAGCTTCCATCGCGTTACACATAGCAGCGCGAATGTCGTGCAGTGAGTCGATCGGTGCAACCGGGAAGTAACCGCCTTTTACGCGTGGCGCGTGGCCGGTTTTACCTTCAGTGTCAGCGCCTGAGTCCCAGGCAGCTTCTTCAGATTTGATCTTGTAGAACGCGCCGCCCATGGTGCTGGCGTAGTGAACGCTGTCGAAGATAAAGAATTCGGGCTCCGGACCAAACAGGGCTTTGTCGCCCAGGCCGGTAGACTTCAGGTACTCTTCAGCGCGACGGCCGATAGAGCGTGGGTCGCGGTCGTAGCCTTGCATGGTGGCAGGTTCAACGATGTCGCAACGCACAATAATGGTTGCTTCGTCGTAGAAAGGGTCCAGCATAGCGGTTGAATCGTCCGGCATCAGGATCATGTCGGATTCGTTGATGCCTTTCCAGCCAGCAATAGATGAACCATCGAACATTTTACCTTCTTCAAAGAAGGAATCGTTTACTACATTGGCGGGGTAGGTAACGTGTTGCTCTTTACCTTTGGTATCGGTAAAGCGCAGGTCGATCCAGCGCGCTTCGTGTTCTTTGATCAAGTCCAGAGTCTTAGACATTGAATGCCTCCAAGTAAATGAGTAGCCACCATAGCTACAAGTCAGAAATCATTTTTATCCCGCGCTCTTTCCACCTCGCCACCCCGGTAGCGAGCAGAGCGAGAACCAGGGTGTCCGAAAAGGGGCAAAATATATGCCATCTCGGAGAAATAGCAACGGGCTTGTAAAAATCAGGCTTTGCGGAAGATTGGGACCCAAGCTTTTTTATCAAAAGCACCAAAATGTTGCACGTGTTTTTTGCTTTGCGCTTTTTTGGTGCCAAATTGAAGCGGCGGGGTAGATGGTATCCACCATCCCTTGCTTTAAAATCTCTCAACTTCTTTTAGCGCGCCAACAGTAGGCTTTCCAGTGATTCATCGTCAAGCTCCCAATACAAATAAATCCCTTCTTTGGCACGTCGGAGCGCGCTAAGGCGTCTGTAAACACGTTAAGGCTATCGCAGGGATAGTTTTAAACAATTGACCGCCAACAGGCCGGCTTTGTAAAAAGGCGGCGCCATGCACGTGGATACCCTGCAAGGCTTATCGGCTGTGAGGTCTCGTCACCTTACTTTCCCCATAAATATAAACTGGATTCGCTATGCCCCATGTCATGAACACCACGGAAATCTTCCTGATTGCCATGACGATTATCTTCACGGTGCCTTATTTCATCTGGCGCATTGGAAAGACGGACTACTGGGCGCCGCTGGTGGTGGTGCAGATTATCACCGGCATCCTGCTGGGGCCGGGCATTCTCGGTGCCTTCTTCCCTGATTACTACGCCTTTGTCTTCAATCCCTCTGTGGTTACCGCGCTTAATGGCATTGCCTGGTGGGCGGTGATGTTATTTGTGTTTATCGCCGGTGTGGAGCTGGATCTCAGTAAGGCCTGGCGTTACAAGCGTGAAAGTGGCATTACTGCCGGGTTGGCGTTGGGGATGCCCCTGGCGTTCGGCTGCGTGGCTGGCCTGGGTATGCTGATGTTTGATGGGTGGCTAGGCCCACAGGGCATGTCCTGGCAGTTTGTGTTGGGCGTGGGGATGTCCTGTGCGGTGACGGCCTTGCCGATCCTGATTTTATTGATGGAGAAGCTGGATATCCTGCGCCAGCCGATTGGTCAGCGCATCCTGCGTTACGCCAGCCTTGATGACATTGCGATCTGGGGTGTGTTGGCGCTGATCCTGCTGGATTGGGATCGTGTGGGGCGCCAGGGTATGTTCCTCGTCGGCTTTGCGGCGGCGAGCTATTTGTATCGTAAATTAATGGTGGCTATTCCGGAGCGGGATCGCTGGTATGTGAGTCTGGTGTGGTTGGCTATCGGTGGTTTTGCTGGCGACTGGTCGGGATTGCACTATATGGTCGGCGCATTCCTTGCCGGCGCAGTGACCGACAGCGATTGGTTTAATCAGGACGATATGGACAAGCTGCGCCATCACGTGTTGCTGGTGATCATGCCGGTGTTCTTCCTTAGTACCGGCTTGCGCACCAATTGGGATGTGGGTGGCACTATGGTGTTTGTGGCGGCAGCGGTGTTGTTGGTTGCGTCGGTAAGCGGCAAATTGGTGGGTGTGCATCTGGCCGGTAAGATCCTGAGGTGGGAGAAGGGTGAGGCGTCGATCATTGGTTGGTTGTTGCAGACCAAGGCGTTGATCATGATTATCTTTGCGAATGTGTTGTTGGATAAGCAGATTATTACCAGTGAGACGTTTACGGCGCTGTTGCTGATGGCGGTGGCGAGTACGATGTTGACGGTGCCGGTGGTGGCGCCGAAGCTGGAGAAGTTACGGGACGTTATTTTTAGATCAAAATAAAGTTTTCTATTGGGCAAGAAAGTACTCCGTAAACGTTTGTTGTAAAGCACGGCATATCGAAAACGCGGTGGATACGTCCCTGTAGCTCCCTCACGTCATCCCTGACGTGAGGGTTTCGATATGCCGTGCTTTACAACAAACTCACTTCAGTGCGAATTTATGTCATTGATGCCTCAATCCCGGTCCAAGCGAACATAGGGTATAATCGCCGCCTTTTTCACCAGTCAGGCGCGGTTGTTCATGCATTTTATCGTCAAGGTTTTCCCCGAGATCATCATCAAAAGTCCGCCGGTGCGTAAGCGCTTTATCAAGCAGCTGCGCGATAACTTGCGGCGTTTGTTGGCAGATTTGGGGGTGGCGATTGATGTGCAGCGCGATTGGGAAAAGATTGAGGTTGTAGCGCCCGGTGCGGATGCGAGGATAACGGCGCAGGTGGCCGAGGTGTTGGCGCATACGCCGGG
>CAMPIG010000438.1 GCA_946886255.1 uncultured Cellvibrio sp.
TCTTCCGGGCCAAAAAAAACATACAACATCAAGGGCGCGGCGCACACCATCACCAGCAACAAACTCAGCGCAATAATTTTGATACCGCGCGGTGAGTTACTGCGCAATATCGCGGTGACAGGATTTTTCAACATAGTGCTCACTGTGCGTGGTTAGCAGGCAACTGTTCACAGCAGCCAGTCAGGAATACAGTAACTCAACCCAGGCGGCGAATTACCACATCAAATCATCAGGGATAACGTAATCCGCGTAGGGATCATCATCTTTGGTGTCGTTGGCCGATTTTGCATTGGCAACCAGCACACAACCGGGATCACGCAATGCAATTTTGTCAGCGATGATACGCGGCACCAGCTCATACTCACCCGCTGATTTCACGATAGTTAACAGCCCGCGAATCAGTTGTTGTTGAATCTCCGGCTTCACGCGAATTTTTTTGACATGTTTACCGTCAGTGAAATTATATTCAACGTCGCCGCCTTTGGGTTGGCGGTTGTTGTCCACCAATTGTTTGATCTGCGCAGCGATCGCTTTATTTTGCAGCTCCTGGTCGCGCTGCCGATTCAACTCGCGATCACGCTGCACTTTTTCCAGACGCGCTTGCTCCGCTTGTTGTTTAACTTCATCAACGACTTCCTCTGCCGAGCGACGGGCGACATTCGTTTGTTTACGCTTTTCTTTATTGACCTGTTTGACTTGCTTCTTATCAACCAGACCCGCTTTCAATAATTGATCTTGCAGAGATGGCATATCTACCTCTTCCGTTTTTCTAATGGATCACAGCCAGGGCGTCACTCTCGCAGCAATTTCCCGGATTGGCAATATCGCCCCGCGATTTCAAACTGTCCATGGTTTCGGCAGCCCACAGCGTCAAACTGATAGACTGGCAATCTTTTTTGGCGGACCAACTTGCTGGCTTGAACCAAACTTTATGAAGATCACTGAAACCTTGCCACCCCGCCGCTGGGATATTTTTTGCCGGGTAATCGACAATTACGGCGATATCGGCGTTTGCTGGCGGCTGGCACGACAATTACAGTCTGACTATGGCCTGTCCGTCCGCCTGTGGCTGGATGACCTTGCCGCACTGCGCCGCCTGTGGCCCAGCACCGCAGACTGCGCTCAACAAATCGTGAGTGGGATTGAGGTCGTTCAATGGCCGGCAGCATTTCCCGCCGTCGAACCTGCCGAGGTCGTCATTGAAGCCTTTGCCTGCGAATTACCGGCGACCTATGTTGCCGCCATGGCCCGGCAACCTGCGCGCCCAGACTGGTTGAACCTGGAATATCTGACCGCCGAAGCCTGGGTGGATGACTGCCATGGCATGCGCTCCATCCATCCGCAACATGGCTTAACCAAGACCTTTTTCTTTCCCGGCTTTACCGAAAAAACCGGCGGCTTATTGCGTGAAGCGCGGTTGCGTCCAGAGCGCGACATGTTTCAGACAAATCCCGAAGATCGAGCAAATTTCCTCGCATCCATGGGGGTATCAATGGCTCCGGATACCTTGCTTATCTCTCTGTTCAGCTACGAAAACCCCGCCATCCATTCGTTAGTGGAAACCTGGCGCGAGTCCCCACAACCGATTCATTGCTTGGTGCCCGAGGGCAGGATTCTCACCTCAGTCGGTCGCTATTTTGATACCACCCCGGCCATTGGTGCCAAGGTAACACTGGACCAGCTGACCTTGCAGGTCATTCCTTTTATGACACAAGACCAATACGACCACCTGCTCTGGAGTTGCGACATCAATTTTGTGCGGGGGGAGGATTCCTTTGTTCGCGGGCAGTGGGCGGCCAAGCCACTGGTTTGGCATATCTACCCCCAGGACGAAGAGGCACATCTGGTCAAGCTGGCGGCGTTTATGGCGCGCTATCACCAAGGCTTGCCACCCATGCTGGTGCAGGCGCTGGAAGTCCTGTGGTATGGCTGGAACCGTGGAGACAACTGCCAGAATGCCTGGAACCTGTGCATGGAGCGACTGTCGGAATGGCAGTGCCACAGCCACAGGTGGGAGCAAACCCTAAATTCTTTGGGGGATTTGGCTGCAAAGCTGGTGCAATTTTGTGAAAAACCGCTATAGTAGCCGCCGATTTTAACCATCAATTTTTGGGATTCGTCATGAAAACTGCACAAGAACTGCGCGCCGGTCATGTAATCAACATCGACGGCTCACCCTGGGTTATCCAGAAAGCGGAGTTTAACAAGTCAGGCCGTAACTCTGCCGTTGTTAAGATGAAGCTGAAGAACCTGCTGAACGCCATCGCCACCGAAACGGTTTACAAAGCCGACGACAAGTTCGAAGACATCATCCTTGATCGCAAAGAAGTGACCTATTCCTACTTCTCCGATCCTATGTATGTGTTCGTGGATTCTGATTACGAGCAATACGAAGTGACCAAAGAAGACCTGGGCGATTTGCTGTTGTACATCGAAGACGGCATGCAGGATGTGTGCGAAGCCGTGTTTTACGACGGCCGCGTTATCTCCATCACCCCGCCCAACACCATCGTGCGTGAAATCGCCTACACCGAACCGGCTGTACGTGGCGACACGTCAGGCAAGGTGATGAAAACTGCCCGCCTGAACAACGGAACTGAGTTGCAAGTGTCTGCGTTCGTTGAGATTGGCGATTTGATTTCCATCGACACCCGTACCGGCGAATACAAGTCGCGCGCTAAAGCGTAATCGACTCGTGTTCCGTAGAAAGCCCCATCTTTATGGGGCTTTTTTATGGGTACTAGATTTATGGACGTTAGATTTATGGGTGCTAGAAACCGCAGATTTTATGTAACAGATCGACCAACTTTCTGACATTTTCCCTCAACACGCGGACGAGCCCCGCCAGCTTGCTATACTCCCCCGGACGAAAATAAAAGGAGTAGCACATGGCATTAGACAGCCTCTCATTACTCGTCCTGGTCGGATTGGTATCCATCGCCTGCCAATGGTTTGCCTGGCGCATTCGTATTCCCGCTATTCTGCCTCTGTTATTAGCTGGTCTCGCACTTGGGCCCGGGTTTCATATTCTTGATCCGGACGCCCTGTTCGGCGATCTGCTTTTTCCATTAGTCGTACTGTCGGTCGCCATCATCCTGTTTGAAGGCAGCCTGACCTTGCGCTTCAGCGATTTGCAAAATCACGGCACCATGGTGCGTAACCTGGTCACACTGGGCTCGCTGATTACCTGGCTGATCGTGACACCCAGTGCGCATTACTTCCTCAACCTGTCTTGGGAACTGGCCTTTTTGTTCGGCGCTATCGTGGTCGTTACTGGCCCCACCGTGATTGTTCCCATGCTGCGCACCGTGCGCCCACAGGCCAACATTGGCAACATCCTGCGCTGGGAAGGCATTGTGATTGATCCCATCGGTGCTCTGCTGGCGGTGCTGGTTTATGAATTTGTAGTCTCCTCTCAGGAAACCGCACTCGTGCATACCCTGCAGACTTTTGGTCTGACATTAGCCATCGGCTTCGGACTGGGCGCCGCTGCCGGTTATGGCTTGGGAGTCGCCTTGCGTCGCACTTGGTTTCCGCATTACCTGGAAAATACCGGCGTGCTGACCTTGATGCTGGGTGCCTATGCACTCTCCAACCATGTTGCCGAAGAGTCCGGCCTGCTGACGGTAACGGTGATGGGCATCTGGCTGGCCAACATGAAACACGTTGAAGTGGACAGCATCCTGGAGTTTAAGGAAACCCTCAGCGTTTTGCTGATTTCAGCTTTATTTATCCTGCTGGCCGCTCGTATCGATTTTTATGCGATCAGCCAATTGGGTTGGGGCGTGGTATTTGTGCTGTTGGTGGTCATCTTTGTCGCACGGCCCTTGAGTGTGTTGGCCTCAAGCATCGGGACATCCCTGAACTGGCGCGAACTGGCATTGCTAAGCTGGATTGCACCACGCGGAATCGTTGCCGCCGCCGTATCGGCACTC
>CAMPIG010000439.1 GCA_946886255.1 uncultured Cellvibrio sp.
TGGGTTTCTCAAAATCCGCTTTCTCGTAACCCATGGCGTAATACATAGCGCGATTGGGCGCGCGGGCGACGCCCTGAGTGATGTGTTGCGAACGTTTATTGTGAGGCATGGGGTTCTCCTTGATTAGTTGATCCGAAACGCTGAATGGTAAGCCGGGTGTAAGGCTATGACAGCAATCTGTGCTGTTTTTACGCCATGTGAAAAGCCAAAGGTAAGTGTGGCGGATAAATATCTGTATGGAGAACTATCGGGATTGGTGTGCGTATTATTTTTTTGATTTCTGACACGGCGATGCAATGTCGAACGAGGTTTTCGTGAGACTTGAAGTGCCGATGCTCACGTGCACGAAACGTAAGCAATATTTGGCGGCGGCTGTTTCTTAAGACCTGCCGCCAAACATGTGAATAGCTACTGCAAAAAGAGCTATATCGCGATGGGTGAAGGCAAAAATTACGCTAACGCTTTCAGTGCCGCCTCGTAGTTTGGCTCATGGGCGACTTCGCTGACTAACTCGGTATGCAAGACTTTTCCATCGGCACCAACCACCACCACGGCCCGCGCCGTTAAACCGGCCAAGGGACCATCAACCAGTTTTACACCGTAATCGCTGGCAAAGTTGGAGCGAAATGCTGAAGCGGGAATAACTTTATCCAGACCTTCAGCGCCGCAAAAACGGGCCAGTGCAAACGGCAGATCTTGCGATGCACACACCACAACCGTGTTATCCAATTTGCTCGCTTCAGCATTGAACGTGCGCACAGACGTCGCGCAGGTGGGAGTATCGACGCTGGGGAAAATATTCAGTACAACACGCTTGCCTTTCAAATCCTCCAGCGCAACTTCGGACAAATCAGTTTTCACCAATTTGAACGAGGGGGCTTGGCTACCACTGGCGGGCAAATTGCCATTGGTGTTAAAGGGATTTCCTTTGAGGGTCACTGTTGCCATAGGGTCTAACTCCTGTTGTAGGGAAAAATTAACGGCTGACATTTTCAGCGCAAGCCTAGTTGAATGCGGTCAAAAAAGGAAATAACAAGTTGTTGAACCGCTTGTTAACCACAAATATGGCGGATGTTTGCTAATTTCCTCGTTGCAGTGGGATTTTTTCGTGATGCGTTTGATCATTCGCAGTCTTATTCCGAAGCGCCTTGCAATGATTTGGCAAACTGCGGATAATGCGCGCCTCTTGCAACTTGGCCCACGCCTGGATGCAAGCTGTAATGGTGACCTTTCCGGTCCCCTCGCAATAATGATCTGTAAACCCCGCCAGGCCCGGAAGGGAGCAACGGTAGCAGTTAGTTATGTGCCGGGGTGTGGCTGGTTAGGTCGCCACCCATCTATCTTCTCCGTTTCTTTCGCTGTCTTCGTCCATCTGATTTCCCTTTTCCTCCTTTATGTCTATTTCCGTCGCTGGCCGCTATAATCCCCGGCACGTTTTTCCCCGGAGAGTAGCCGTCGCATGAGTTATCAAGTCCTGGCCCGTAAATGGCGTCCTCGCATCTTCCGTGAGATGGTGGGGCAGGAGCATGTGTTGCAGGCATTGATCAATGCACTGGATCACAATCGTCTACACCATGCTTACCTGTTTACCGGTACCCGTGGGGTAGGTAAGACGACCATCGCCCGGATTCTGGCAAAATGCCTGAATTGCGAAACCGGCGTCAGTTCCGAACCTTGCGGTCAATGCGCGTCCTGCCGTGAGATTGCCGAAGGCCGCTTTGTGGACCTGATCGAAGTGGACGCGGCATCGCGCACCAAGGTGGAAGACACCCGCGAATTGCTCGAGAACGTGCAATACGCACCGACCCGTGGCCGTTATAAGGTTTATCTGATCGACGAAGTTCACATGCTGTCCAACAGCAGCTTCAATGCGCTGCTCAAGACCCTGGAAGAACCGCCACCCCACGTCAAATTCCTGCTGGCGACCACCGACCCGCAAAAGCTGCCGATGACTATCCTGTCGCGCTGCTTGCAGTTCAACCTCAAGAATATGAATCCGGAACGAATTGTTCAGCACTTGAAGTTTGTGCTGGAAAAAGAACTGGTGCCGTTTGAGGAGTCTGCCTTGTGGCAATTGGGCCGCTCTGCCGATGGCAGTATGCGTGATGCCATGAGCCTGACTGACCAGGCGATTGCCTACGGCTCCGGCAAGATTACCGAAGCGGAAGTGCGGGCAATGCTCGGCACGATTGATCAAGGCGCTGTGTATGAAATCGTGGATGCGCTGACCTCGCTTGATGGTCGGGCGGTGTTGGCGGCGGTAGAGCGCATGTCCGAACATGCGCCCGATTACGCCAACGCCCTGGCAGAAATGTTGTCGGTGTTACATAGGGTGGCCATCGCCCAGGCTTTACCGGAAGCCGTGGATAACAGTTACGGCGACCGCGAGCGTATCATGGGGCTTGCGCAGCGATTACCGCCGGAAGATGTGCAATTGTTTTACCAGACGGCGCTGCTGGGTCGCCGTGATTTACCGCTGGCGCCAGACCCCCGCGCCGGTTTTGAGATGGTCCTGTTGCGGATGCTGGCGTTCAAGCCTCAGGGTGTTCTTGAGGTCCCGACCAATAGTCTGCCGGTTGTCAGCCGTGTACCGGCTTCGCCGGTTGTAACCTCATCACCATCGTCTGCTGAATCGTCGCAAGGCGGTCCGGCTCCGATGCAGGAGATAGCGCCCAAGGCAATCCCAGCCGAAGAACCCAAACAAGAAACCCCACCGCCCAGCCAACCCGCGCCCTCGCAAGTACCGGTTCATCAAGCACCAGTGCAGCAAGCACCGCGTCAGCAAGCGTCAGCCCAGGAAGCCCCAAAGCAGGCACCGCCGCCTTTTGATGGTCCCTACGACCATGGCGATGCAGGGCCTGCTGCCGACTACGCTGAATACCTGCAAACGCCGGTTGAATATCCTGAACACGAGGATTTACCACCAAAAAAGCCTGAAGCGGCACCCGCGCCGCTACCGGTTATTGAGCCTGTTCAGGAGTCAAAACCCACGGTAATTGCACAAACGGCGCCCGTACAACGGCCTCCTGTGCAAGAAGCTCCAATACAAAAAGCGCCCGAAAAGCCGCCTGTACAAAAGATCCCTTTGGAGCAGGCCGGGCCGGAAACCTGGCCGCAGATTTACCTCGGGTTGGGCGTAACCGGTATTTTGCAAAGTACGGCAGCCAACTGTCAGTTGGTGGAACGACAAGGCACTCAATTGACATTCGTCCTTGATAATGCCAACAGCACGTTATATGACGAAGGGCATCAGCAACGCTTGGCTGACCTGTTGAGCGATTACTTTATTGAACGGGTCAAGGTCGTGATCCGACAGGGGCAGGTTACGGCGGAGACACCCGCCGTCATCGCAATCCGTCACCGCCAGGAGCGCCAGGCCGACGCGGTTGCATCCATCAAGAGCGACCCCATTGTCCAACAGTTGATCGAACACTTCGGTGCAACCCTTCGTGAAGATTCCATTACGCCGGTGGGTTGATGCCGACAGCGCTATTTTATTTACAGCAGAGGTGGTGTTATGAAAGGTTTGGGTGACTTGATGAAACAAGCCCAGGAGATGCAAGGCAAGATGCAGCGGATGCAGGAAGAGCTGGCCAGCGCCGAAGTGAAAGGCGAGGCTGGCGCGGGCATGGTGACAGTGGTTATGACCGGGCGCCATGATGTCAAGCGTGTCACCATCGATGACAGTCTACTGAGCGAAGACAAGGAAATGCTGGAAGATCTATTGGCGGCTGCGGTTAACGATGCTGTGCGCAAGGTCGAAGCTCACAGTCGTGAACACATGCAAAAGATGACTGCCGGCATGGGTATTCCGCCGGATTTCAAGATGCCGTTTTAAGGCCACGATTTGCTTAGCCTGCGACTCGTAACTCGAGATTGATCCATGTTCAGCCCCTTAATTGATGAATTGATGTCCTCGCTGCGCTGCCTGCC
>CAMPIG010000440.1 GCA_946886255.1 uncultured Cellvibrio sp.
AAAAACGGGGATTGCAACAGATCGCACAAGCTGTCCAATTCCCAGGGACCGCGCGTGAGGTTTAATAGCTCCAGTGCAGCATGAACGATCGGCGTCGCTGCCAACGGCGTACCGGCAGAGAAATTAAAGGGCAAGGTGTAGCGAGGTTTCTCCGGCATCTTTGCCAGGGGTTCAAAGACATCGGTAAATAAACGTTCCACTTGATCACGACATTGTCCGAGATTGGGCACGATGATACCGATCACGGCATTAGCATCATTTTCCAATATCTGTTTAGCCCAAAGCGCAGCAACATTTATCTCCGTTTCATCATCTGTTGCGCTGACACGATCGATTTTAGTGTGGGTGACGCGTTGTGGCGGCAACGGAATAATATCCGGGCTGGCCAGATTTAACACGTGATTAATCAGCGGCGGAATATCATCAAAACCTTGCAGGTAAATACGCGCCGGGCGCGCCAGTATGTTGTTAGCGAAGGCATCGGCAACAATATCGAAAGATTTCTCCTCGGTGATCAATTGCATTTGTGCGAGACGCGCATTGAATTCCTGTAGCCAGCTCACAAAATGTTGCGTGTTTTGATTTTCAAATCCGTGCAGTGCCGTTTCATCCAAACGCCAGAGCGCGAGATTGCGTAACGCGCTGTCCGCACTTTGGGCTAAGGGTTCCGGTTGCAGCAGTGCATCGCTGACGCTGGAATGGGTGATGACATCTTCCCACAAGTATTGGCGTTGCAAGGCGCTGGCAATCATCACCTGGCTGGGTTCATAGGCTCGATCCTGCAATTGGCGCCAGCATTCCCGTAGCCATTGATTCAACGGGTAAATAGCTGGTGCCATCCATACGGGCTTGTCTTGGGTTTGCTGGTAAACGCCGTACGCGCGAAGTATATGGTTGCGTAGGCGATTATTGGCCGTGAGAATTAAATCGCCCTGGGACAAGGCGGGGAGCAGGGGAGTGATATCAAACAACGCAGCGACCATGCTGAAACCTGTGTAAATAATCGGTTATTGGGGTGGCGTTATCATCGCACAGGGGTATCGTTAAGGCTATGTTTGTGGCTTCGTTATCGACAATATCAACACGCCACAATGTCGACTTTTTCCAATGAAAAATCGTTCAATGCTGCGCGGAGTAATTCCACTTCATGGGTGGCTTTGGTAAACAAGGCTAAATGACAATGACGTAAATCCGGGGGGGAAGCGGGAGGTTTTTGCTGCAATAAAAACGCAACCCGACGGGCGATGGCTTCACCGGAATCAATGAATTGGACAGTGTCTGGCAGGCAATGGCGTAACTCGTCTTGCAACAACGGAAAATGGGTGCAGGCCAGTACGAGGGTATCCAGTTCTGCAGCGCGCGGTGCCGTAAGAAAGGGTGCAACAATCGCCGCGATTTTTTCCAGTGCAATAGTCTCGCCGCGTAATTTTTGCTCGGCCAGGTGGACCAGTTCGCTGCTGCCAACAGAAATGACCGTGCAGTTTGCAGCGTATTCTCTGATGAGAGCGTGCGTGTAGGGGCGAGCCACGGTGGCTGGTGTTGCCAATAAGCCAATGACTTTGGTTGTAGAGTGAATAGCAGCCGGTTTGATCGCTGGTACTACACCAACAATGGGTTGGGTAAAGTGACTGCGGATATGGGGCAATGTCAGGGTGCTGGCGGTGTTGCAGGCAACCACAATGATATCCACCGGGCCGTAACCTTGCTCAATGTGCTGCAATAATGCGTGTAGCACTTTATCGACGCGCGCGATCAACTCGTCTTCAGATTTTGTTCCGTAGGGAAAGGCGGCATTATCAGAGGCGTAGAGATATTGGCAGTCCGGCAAGCGTTGCTGGATTTCGCGCATAACACTCAGGCCCCCCACGCCGGAATCAAAGACCAGGATGCGCGGGGTGTGCTGTATGGTGTTCATGTAACGATTCAATTCCCTCGGGTTTGAAAAAGTTTTTGGTGCTGTTCACTGGAAATTCCCGGTGATGGCTCATTTAACGTCTGGCGGGACAACAAGCCGGCGATGGCAAAATAATATTTGCGATCTTCGGCAGAAAAAATATCCATACGGGCAATGTCATAAGCACGCAACAGGGCGGTGCGTGCACTGTCATACAAGCCCAGTTCCCACAAGCATTGGCCCAGACGCAAATGAATAAAAGGCGCCTGCGACATCTGCGGGCAACACAAGGCCGACTGCAATGCCTCGCGGCCCGGCTGGTATTGGCCGGAACGGAAATAGCTATCGCCGATGGCCGTCAACACCCAACCTGCTTCAACACAATCTGTTTGCGGCTTGGGCAGAAGCAGCCAGGCTTGGTAGAATAGCCGCAAGGCAGCCTTGTAATCGCCGGCATCGTAATGCTGGTATCCGGTCGCACATTGCTGGCGGATCTTGCGGGTGAGCTCGGGATCGGTGGAAGACATGATACCTTGAACAAACGGGTTCGTGGGATGGCGATTGTATTGGGGCCTTCACCCGGTATACAAGCACAGCCACGGATTCAGTGAACTACCGCACCAAAGCGCGCCTCGCTGGCGTATCGACGGTCAATAACCCGGCAATTCTTCGGCTGGGAACTTCAATAGGAAAGACTTTTGGATAATCACACCATCATCTTGCTGGCCGCTGCGCTGGGCGGACTATTGCTGGGCGTTTTGCTCAGCGCTTTGCTACTGCGCCGCCACACGGACGAAGCGGTATTCAGCCGTACCCGTGACCTGGAAACCGAACTGGCGAACCGTCAGAGCACGTGGGACTTGCGCGAGGCCGGTCTGTCCCGTGAGCTGGATTACCTGCGCAGCCAGCAGGAGGAATTGAAGTTGGTGCTGCGGGACAGCGAACATCAGCGAACGCAACAGCAGCACCAACTTGGCGAAGTGCGACAGGAATTGGCGGCAGCGCGTGAGAAACTGCAATTTCTGGGTGATATACAGCAACAGCTACGTCGGAGTGAGCAAGCGGCTCACACAGCGCAAAATGAATTAACCGAATTAAAAACCCGACTCGAACAGGAACGGCAGAATTTTGCGGAACAACTCAAACTCTTGCAGGATGCAAAACTGGATTTGAGCAAAGAGTTTGAAAATATTGCCAACAAAATTTTTGACCATAAACAACAACAATTTTCCAACAGCAGTAAGAGTCTGCTTGAAACGACGCTTGATCCGTTACGTTTGCAACTCAATGAATTTCGCCGCAAGGTGGAAGATGTTTACGAAAAAGAAACAGCCGATCGCAATCGCCTGGCGGGACAGGTGCTTGAATTGCAAAAACAAACCCAGAAAATCGGTGAAGATGCCATCAACCTTGCGCAAGCATTGAAAGGCAACTCCAAGGTGCAGGGCAATTGGGGCGAGGTTGTGTTGGAACGATTGCTCGAACAATCCGGTCTGCAGAAAGGTCGTGAATACGACACGCAAGTCAGCTTTACCGACGAAACCGGCAGCCGTCGTATGCCGGATGTGATTGTCCACTTGCCGGAGAATAAAGACATCATCATCGACGCCAAGGTGTCACTGGTTGATTATGAAAAATATTGCAATACCGACGACGATCTGGAGCGCCAGCGCTATTTAACCGCGCATGTGGCGTCCTTGCGCAGCCATATCAAGCAACTCAGTGTGAAGGATTATGAAAAACTTGATGGCGTCAAGTCACTGGACTTTGTGTTTATCTTTGTGCCGGTTGAAGCGGCTTTTCTGCTGGCTTTGCAACATGAACCGGGCTTGTCCCATGAGGCCTATGATCGGCGGATTATCCTGGTAAGTCCCACCAACCTGCTGGCGATCCTGCGCACGGTAGAAAATATCTGGCGGTACGAGAAACAAAACCGCAATGCCGAACGTATTGCTCGCGATGCGGGTGCATTACACGATCAATTTGTACTGTTGCTGGGTTCCCTCGACAGTGTCGGCAATTATCTGGATAA
>CAMPIG010000441.1 GCA_946886255.1 uncultured Cellvibrio sp.
CCTGCCAGAGGGCGAGCAGGCTTTTACGGGTGGCGATGCGCAGCGGGCGTTGGGAGACGGGCATAACAAGAGAGGTCCGTATTGAGTGCTAAAAGGTGGGCGCTATGATAACAGAGGCAGTTCCGTGGGATGCGAATCCGCGCGGCAACCTGCGCACTGAGCAACAGCGCGAGCAGCCGTTTGCCAACCGCCCTTTTACTTCGGCTTGCGCATGCTCCTTGCAAGCTCACGCATTTGATGGGCGCGCTTAAAGGTGTTTCAACAGTGCTTTTAATCCCCCCACATGACGGCGGCTGACGATGGGGCGCATCTCGGTATTGGACAAACGCACCTGATACTGGCCCTGAACCGTGCGTTCAATCGCTTCGATGTGTTTTACCGACACCAGGGCGTTGCGGTGAATCCGCAAAAAGCGCTGATTGAATTCTTCCTCCAATTCTTTCAGGGTTTCATCAAGCAGGTGTTCGCCGTGCACGTGATAGACGGTGACATATTTGTGGTCCGCAACAAAGTAGCGCACGTCATCCAGTGGAATCAGCTCCACACCACGGCGCGTTTTGGCGCTGATGTGGCTGCGCAAATTACCCGTCGGCGTCTGGTTTTGGGAAAAGACTGCACGCTGTACCTTGTTTAGGCGTTGTGCCTTGGCCAGGGCTTCCTGCAATTGTTCGGCTTTCACTGGTTTGAGCAGATAACCCACCGCCTCAGTGCCGAAGGCGTCGAGGGCATATTGGTCGAAGGCCGTGCAGAAGATCACCGCCGGCGGATCATCCAAAGCACCGATGCGCCGCGCTACACTCAGGCCATCTTCACCAGGCATGCGAACATCGAGCAACACGATATCCGGATCAAATTTGCAGATAGCCGCCAGTGCTGCCTCACCATTTTCGGCTTCGGCGACCAGGTCGTAGCCGTCCAGTTTATCCAGCATGCGCGCCAGGCGTTGGCGCGCGAGGGGTTCATCGTCGACGATGAGCACGTCCATCTTGGTTTGCCTTCTATTTTTATCGAACCCCTGAAATCTTCGCGATGGCAACGCGGTGAATGTTTCAGGGATTCTTTGGGTAAGTAATCAATGTGGTAAACGTACCGCTATCAATCATAGTGGATAAGCGCGCATCCGGCCCGTAATGCGCCGTCAGCCGGTGGCGAATATTCTGGCGCGCCATGCGATTGCTCTGCCGCCCGGTGACCGCCGATTGATGAGCCGCCAGCACCACCGGGTTGGCGATGCGGATCACCACCTGTTTCTCCTTGATGCGCACTTCAATCAAGATCCGCCCGCCCTTGGGCAGCGGCTCTATACCGTGGAAGACTGCGTTTTCCAGCAGCGGCTGGAGCAACAGGCCCGGAATCTGCAACTCTTCCGGCAGTGAATCGATTTGCCACTCCACCTGCAGGCGATCCCCCAAACGCAGCTTTTCAATCTCCAGGTAATGGCGGCACAGGGTCAATTCCCGCTTGAGCGGAATTAACGTTGGCGCCGCCAGGCTCGCGCGAAACAGCTCGGATAAATCCTCCACCACCCGCTCGGCGGTCTCCGGTTCCGTAGCAATCAGGCTGGCGATACTGTTCATGCTATTGAACAAAAAATGTGGCCGGATACGCGACTGTAGTGCCTGGATACGCGCCTGCAATTCTGCCTGTTGTTGATTGCGCAATTGTTGTTGCAGGTACAAATAACGCAACACAATGCCGGCGAGGATGGCGGCGGCGCATAGGTTCGTGGCCAATAGCCAGCCATCGATATTCAACCAGCGCCCCTGGCCTGCCCGGCCTTCAAACATGCCCAGCACCCATTGGCCCAATACCGATAACACCAGAGCCACCAGCAACACACCGGCGTAACTGATCGCCCCGGCGCGCACTGGAGACCAGCGCCGCAGATAGGGGCGCAACTTGCACAGCAAGGCCGCGCTGACTAACGCAATCCACTGCACCTGAAAGGAGATGAGCGCGAGGATGTCCCAATTAAGGTGTTGCAGACCGACGGAGGTGAGCGCCATCAGGAGCGCCAGTAATTCTGCCACCAGCACCAATAAAAAGATCGACTGGGTCGTGCATAGATCCGGCAGGAAATCGTTGGGCAGTGAGCCATTAGTAGTTGCGTTGGTCACCGTGTCGTTATTCTGGTTATCGCTCAAGAATCCACTCCCGGGTTGATGTTGTAGGTCGGATTAGCGCAGCGTAATCCGACCTTGAATTCGCTATGCGCGATTATTATTAAAGCTTTGTTCAATCATCGTCTTGACGATCGTATGGTCTCGCCAGCGGCATTGTCAGATTACGCTGCGCTAATCCGACCTACGGGTGGGTCACAGGGTAGACATCTGGGCTATAATGCCGGCCTTTTCGCCCGCGCGCCGGGTCTCAACAGCACTTTAGCGGATATTCCCTCCATGAGCCAAAACGATCAGCCCATCAAACCCTGGGGTGGGCGCTTTACCGAAGCGACCGATGCCTTTGTCGAACGTTTTACTGCGTCCATCGGTTTTGACTACCGCCTGTATCACCACGACATTAACGGCTCCATTGCCCATGCCACCATGCTGGCCAAGGTCGGTGTGCTCACCGAGGCCGAGCGCGATCAAATCATTCAGGGGCTGGAAGAAATCCGCGCAGAGATCGTGGCCGGTAAATTCAATTGGTCCGTGAGCTTGGAAGATGTGCACATGAACATCGAAGCCATACTGACCCAGCGCATCGGCATCACCGGCAAGAAGCTGCATACCGGACGTTCGCGCAACGATCAAGTGGCCACCGACATTCGTTTGTATTTGCGCGATGAAATCGATGCGATTGCCAAAGAACTGACCCGCCTGCAACAGGGTCTGCTGCAAGTGGCCGAGCGCGAAGCGGATACCATCATGCCCGGCTTTACCCATTTGCAAACTGCGCAGCCGGTGACCTTTGGCCACCACCTGTTGGCCTGGTTTGAGATGCTGCAACGGGATTACGGACGCCTGATGGATTGCCGCAAGCGCGTAAATCAATCGCCGCTGGGCGCTGCCGCGCTGGCCGGCACCACCTACCCCATCGACCGCGCTTACACCGCACAACTGCTGGGCTTCGATGCGCCAACAGAAAACTCGCTGGACTCGGTGAGTGATCGCGACTTCGCTATCGAATTCTGTGCCTTTGCCGCGCTGCTGATGACGCATCTGTCCCGCGCCAGCGAAGAATTGGTGTTGTGGACCTCCGCCCAGTTTAACTTCATCAACCTGCCGGATCGTTTCTGCACCGGCTCTTCCATCATGCCGCAGAAGAAAAATCCCGACGTACCCGAACTGGTGCGCGGTAAAACCGGCCGGGTAAATGGCCACTTGATTGCCTTGTTAACGCTGATGAAGTCGCAACCACTGGCGTACAACAAGGACAACCAGGAAGACAAGGAGCCGGTGTTTGATGCGATTGATACCGTGAAG
Source organism: uncultured Cellvibrio sp. (assembly GCA_946886255.1). Next base: position 3,426 of record CAMPIG010000441.1, read on the forward strand.
GATTGCCTGCGTGCGTTTGCCGACATGATCCCGGCCATTCAGGCGCGCAAGGAAAACATGTACGAAGCCTCCAAGCGCGGATTCTCTACCGCCACCGACCTGGCGGATTACCTGGTGCGCAAGGGCGTGCCCTTCCGCGATGCCCATGAAATTGTGGGTAAATCCGTGGGTTATGGTGTGCAAACAGGCAAGGATCTATCCGAGATGAGTCTGGCTGAGTTGCAGCAGTTTTCCGATGTGATCGGTGAGGATGTATTCAAGGTGTTGACGCTTGAGGGCTCGGTGGCTGCGCGGAACCATATTGGCGGTACCGCGCCAGCGCAGGTGAAAGCCGCCGTCGAGCGCGCCAAAGTGCGGTTGGCGGAAAGAAGTTAACTACCACATCCGTAGGTCGGGTTAGCCAAAGGCGTAACCCGACAATGTCTTTTTATGGCGTTGGTGTAACCCGGCAATGGCATGTCGCTGACCACCGATGTCGGAT
>CAMPIG010000442.1 GCA_946886255.1 uncultured Cellvibrio sp.
CGATCAATTTCAACCTGTGGTTTATGCCCAAGGGTGCGGATGATTCATTGGGGCCGGTAGATTCACCGGAACGACGTGAATATCACGAAGATGTTGATTGGGTGTTTCATCAGGCCGAGGTTGCGTTGTCACCCCAGGAAGTAGAAAAGGCGGTTGCTGTACTGCGGAAGAAACAGGTGAAATTTATTGATCAGGTAACAGAACAACAACCGCCATTGCCATCGCCCTGCGGTTTATAAATTTAGTCTGCATTGATAACCGGAACGTCCATACCGCGCTGCACGGCAGGACGTTCTCCTACGGTTGTCAGCCAGCGCTGTACCGCTGGCATAGTCGCCACGGCATCGCCTAAAAATTCGCTGAGAAATGTATCCGCATTTAAAGCCCAGGGATAAGTGGCTATATCCGCAATGGAATAATCGTCACCGGCAAGAAAGGCGTGGGTTTCCAGTTGTCTTTCCATTACCTTGAGCAACCGTTCACCTTCTTCACGATAGCGCCTGGTTGCGGCGGGCATTTTTTCATGGGCAAAGATACCGAAGTGACTTAACTGACCAAACATTGGGCCGAGGCCGCCAACTTGCCAGCAAAGCCATTCAAATGTTTTGTATCGCGCGGGGCCGAGGGGTGGTAGAAAACGACCATACTTTTCGGCGAGATAAGTGAGAATCGCACCACTTTCAAAGAGTGCCACAGGTGCAGCTTCGTTTGTGTTGTCGACAATAGCCGGAATTTTGTTGTTAGGTGAGATGGCGGTAAACGCCCGGTCAAATTGTTCCTGTTTGCTCAGATTAATAACCTTCACGTTGTAGGGAATGCCTAACTCTTCCAGCATGATCGAAATCTTGCGGCCATTGGGGGTAGTGTAGGTGTACAGCGTAATCATGGCGTTAATTCCTGAAGAGAAATCTGACCCATTAATAAAGGCCATGGCGAACCATAGGAGTATTTTATTAATTGATTCTGTGCGATATCGCGCGCAGGAATAGTATTAATGCCTATTTGAGCAACCCGTCCAGAACGATCGCTTGTGTTGACGTTGGGTTCACATTGACAGCGTTGGGGAAAATTAAAGTGCGTGAATGTAACCGTAATCACGAAAATATTTCGTTAGCTGTGCGTTCGTTTTCATGAATCCGTACAAAAATTGACAAAAATTTAGCGCTTCCTTGTCATATTTGGGCTTTTTAAGTAGCCATCAGGCGTTGCTTTCGTTACTATTTCGTCATTGTGATTTCAAGACATGTCCGCCCCCGAGAGTCAGCGAACATGTCCAGGTGAGTGGTTCCACATAACTTGCCGTTGTACCGGTCTCTCACCGTCGATGTCTGGTTGATGCATCGACGTCTCCCTCTGCCCTCCACATTGTGGAGGGCTTTTTTTGCCCCTTTATTATTGTCACAGCCCGTGGCTAGGTTATTTTCAGCATAGCTGGCATAATCGACGCCCCGAATTTGCTGGCAATTTCGCGAGTAGTCCACACCCGTCTCGCCGGCCTCTTGGCAGCGCCTCCGGGTTATGTAACTGAGCGTTATGTAACACGTGCAACTTGTTTCAGGTTGTGTGGCAGATGTTGTTTTTCTCGGGTGCGCTAACCGTCATCGTTTGAATCAGAGGATTAACATGCAACCACAGGTAAAACCCCGCAACCCCAATTTTTCTTCTGGCCCTTGCAGCAAACGTCCGGGTTATGACCTGACCAAACTGGATGTTTCCACGCTTGGCCGTTCTCACCGCTCCACTATCGGTAAGGCAGCCTTGCAGCGCGCTTGCGAAGATACTGCTGCAATCCTCGGTTTGCCGGCTGGCTATCGCGTGGGTGTGGTGCCCGGCTCTGACACCGGCGCAGTAGAAATGGCGATGTGGTCCCTGCTCGGCGCACGCGCTGTGGATATTCTGCAGTGGGAATCCTTCGGTAAAGGCTGGCTGAGCGATGCCACCAAAGAATTGAAGCTGGTAGTAAATGCTCACGAAGCGGATTATGGCCTGCTGCCCGACCTCTCCAAAGTCAACTTTGAAAACGATGTGATCTTCACCTGGAACGGCACCACCTCCGGTGTGAAAGTCCCCAATGGCGACTGGATTCCTGATAATCGCGCTGGCCTGACCATTTGCGACGCAACCTCAGCGGTTTTTGCCATGGAGATGCCGTGGGAAAAATTGGACGTGATTACCTTCAGTTGGCAGAAAGTGTTGGGCGGTGAGGGCGCACACGGGATGTTGATTCTCAGCCCGCGCGCCGTTGAGCGTCTGGAAACCTACAAACCTTCCTGGCCGATGCCGAAGCTGTTCCGCATGACCAGCGGTGGCAAGTTAAGCGAAGGCATCTTCAAAGGCGATACGATCAATACACCGTCCATGTTGGCGGTAGCCGATTATCTTGATGCGCTGGATTGGGTAAAAGCTATCGGCGGCGTTAAAGAAACCATCGCGCGTTCCAATGCCAACCTTGCAGTGCTGGAAAAATTTGTGGCGGAAACTGCCTGGATCAATTTCCTGCCGCAAACACCGGAAACTCGCTCCAACACCAGCGTCTGCTTAACCCTGGATGCAACGCCGGAACAAGTGAAGGCGATGGTGAAACTGCTGGATAAAGAAGGTGTTGCCTACGATATCGGCGCCTATCGCGATGCCCCGGCCGGTTTGCGCATCTGGTGTGGTGCCACGGTTGAGCAGGCGGACCTCGACGCGCTGATGCCCTGGTTGAACTGGGCCTATCAGGAAGCGACGAAAGCTGCTTAATACTTCGCGCTGGTTGTTATCGTGCAGCCAGCGCCTTCCACTCTCCGCAATCTTCTGCCCGAATAAATAGAAGGAAGGGATCATGTACAAGATCAAAACCTACAACCAGATTTCTGTGAAAGGACTTAACCGTTTCTCCCGCGAAAAATATGAAGTGGCGAGCGATATTGGCCATCCTGATGCTTACATCCTGCGTAGCCACAAGTTGCACGGCGAGCCATTGCCGGAAAGCGTCAAAGCGGTAGCCCGTGCCGGTGCCGGTGTCAATAACGTACCGGTGGCCGACTACACCAAATCCGGTGTGGTGGTGTTCAATTCACCGGGAGCCAATGCCAACGCTGTAAAAGAGCTGGTGCTGGCGGGTATGTTACTAGCCTCACGCGGCATTCTGTCCGGCATGGAATATGTGCAGGGTTTAACGCACATGACGGATGCTGACGAAATGTCGAAGCTATTGGAAAAAGAAAAAGCCAATTTTGCAGGGAGCGAGCTGCAAGGCAAGACTTTGGGGGTTGTCGGCTTGGGTGCCATTGGCTCCATGATTGCCGAGACCGCCTTGGCGCTGGGTATGAATGTGGTCGGTTTTGACCCGGCATTGTCGGTTGAAGCAGCCTGGCGTCTGCCGAGCCAGGTGGGTCGGATGGAAAACCTGCAATCACTGCTGGCGCGTTCGGATTACATCACCTTGCATGTGCCTGCCATCGAAGCCACTAAACACATGATCAACAGCGAATCTATCAAAGCCGTAAAAACCGGTGCGGTATTGTTGAATTTTGCGCGCGAGGCGATTGTTGATGCCCACGCCGTTGTTGCGAGTCTGGATGAAGGCAAATTGCGCAAATACGTGTGCGACTTCCCCGAGCCTTGCCTGTTGCAACGCCAGGATGTTTACGCCATGCCGCATATTGGCGCGAGCACTGAAGAAGCTGAAGAAAATTGCGCCATCATGGCCGCCGACCAGCTGATGGATTATTTGGAAAACGGTAACATCAAAAACTCGGTTAACTTTCCGAGTGTATATATGGATCGCAATCCCGGCACCGGTGCACGGATTACTTTCTCTAACGACAACGTTTCCGGCGTATTGGGCCATGTGCTGTCGTTGTTGGCGGATAAAAAAGTCAACGTCGTGGACATGGTCA
>CAMPIG010000443.1 GCA_946886255.1 uncultured Cellvibrio sp.
TCGGCGTCCTTTACTGTGATGCCAATGACTGCGCCAGATGTTCAAGTTTGGTGGGAATAGCTTTACCCAATTTGCGGTACTCATCCATCAGTGCGCGCAGCAAAATACCAGAGGGAATAATTTGATTTTCCGCCCTATTGATGTGTGTTGCAGCCGTGAGCACAGCATTGCGAATAAATCCACCGGGCAATTCGGAATAGCTGGCGAGCAATTGACAAAATTGATCGCCGGGATTTCTCGCACCGAGATGGGATTGCCAAATGAGATAACGCTCGGCGGCTGCCGGCGGTATAAATTCAATGATCGCATCCAGGCGGCGGGTAAATGCCGAATCAATACGTGAACGACCATTACTGGTCAGGATGGCAATGCCTGGATGGGTTTCGATACGCGTGAGCAAATAATTGGTCAGCATATTGGCAAACCGATCACCGGCACCGCCGGTGTCCGTGCGTTTGCCGAACAGTGCATCGGCTTCGTCCAACAATAAAATCGTGTCGCTTGCGGCGGCTTCGTCTAACAACAAACCGAGATTTTTCTCGGTTTCACCGATGTATTTGTTCATCACCGATGCGAGGTCTACCCGATACAAGGGTGCGCCGAGTTGTGTTCCAATATAACTGGCTGCCAACGTTTTTCCCGTTCCACTTTCGCCGGAAAATAGCACGCGAATTCCTAGATTTACCGAAGCCTGCGCAGTGCAACCTAAATCACTCCATAAAGTTTCGCGCTTTTTACATCGCTGGATTAATTGGTTTAACTGCTGTTGCACGCCCGCCGGTAACACCAGCGCATTGCTATCAACGTGGCGCAACACCGGTTGCGCTAATTGTCGTAACCGATGATTCCCCAGGTGGAGACGCGAGTCCAGAATGTGCTGGCGTTTAAGCGGTTTTTGTTCACGGGCCGCCTGGGCTTGTGCCATATGCGACAGCGTCTGAATACTTGCGCCATCGATCAAGGATGATTCCGCCAGCTCCTGAGCAAGACCTGGCGATGACAAATAGTTCTGCCACAACATCTGCCGCTCTTGCAAAGAAAATCCGGGAATATCCAACTCAACCGATGCGCGCCCTTGCACAATACCTTCATGGCCACAGATCACCACTTGCGCCATAGCGGCGGCATCGGGTAGTTGATAAATCTCGCCCGGGCCGAGCACCGGCTCAATAACCGGAAGCCATTTTCCGTAGGTGGCGGCGAGGTGCAATGCTTTGTCACGCGTCCACAATTCCGGTGTGACTTTTATCGGTTGAATATTCAGATAACGGGCCAATTCTCTGGCGACATGAATAGCGGTGGCACGTGCGCCGCGCAACACAATCGTGTGAGCACGACCTAACCGAATATGCTGCGCGATAATCGCAAGCGGTTGTTGCAAGGCTTCAGGCACCAAAGGCTCATCACCGACAAGCTGTTGGGTACCGGGCCAGGTTACCGTCACACCCGTCAGTAATGACCACAATAGTCCATCGACCTGTAAATGGCGCAAGGGCCAGGGTTCATCACCAACCACCTGGAGAATGCCTGCCCTCACCAAGGGGTGATTGACAAGATCAATCGGTGTGACATCCGCATCAAAGAGATCATTCAATAATTCGCACACAAGGTGCACGCGCGGGCGCGGATGCTGATCCGGCGTTTGTAATTCCGCGAGTGCCAGGTTGAGCCAGTGATTATTTTCCACTTCGCCACACAAACCGAGTAAAAAAAAATCGGCCAAGCTAAACTGATAATCCTTAAGTATTTGTTGCAGCGGTTCGGATAACGTCAGATGCGGGATGCGGGTATGCGAACGAATAGCTGCCCAGTCATAACGCGCAAGCTGCCAACGGTTTGCTAGTTGTTGCGCGTGTTCCGATTGCGTAAATGTGATCGATGGTGATTCGAGCCGCGCCCTGCCGAAGTCACTGATACCTGCCAGAATCCACAACGAAAAAAAAGATTGCTGTTTTGACCGCGCATACTGCGCCGACATTGCTGAGATCCTGACATTGCTGTTCATGGATTTTGCTCTCGTAGGGAATTTAACGGTAAAAGATCCGGATCAGTGACATAGTGATACTTGATCACCTGCCCCAACCAGGGTTGCCACCCCGGATTGATATCCAGCCCCAGCACGCGTAAGGGCAACTGTATCGATGACATATGGAAATACACATTGATATAGGGCAAGCGTTGCTCAATGCGCGCACGCAAGAGAAAGAAATCTGCATCCCACTGCAGGTGTTGGTTAAAGCGATATATCACCTGCGGTGTCAGTTTTTCGGCAAGGTGTGATGCGGGTAATAGAGCGCCCTCTTCTTCAGACATTGTTAACTGGTTTTCCAGAAATTCTGTCAAACCTGAATCGGTGCCACACCCGAGCATGTTTGCCATGTGCTGGATAAGCTCCCAAGGCACCACCCGGCTTTGCTGAATATCGTCGGTACATTTGGCGAGCAGCAGCGCATTGATGAGAAAAAAAATCCCGCCGTATTGGGTCTGGTAAATGTGAGTATCCGTCAACGCGTTTGCTTCAGTGTAGTCGTTTAACAACATGGGTGAAAGTTTGGTATCGGCGGGCAAAGTATTGATGGGGGAAATATCGAGGGGAAAAATCTGCTGCGAATGGCCGACAATATTAGTGTCATAACCGTTCTCATAATTTTCGAGATTATTAGCAACGATATAATCCTCGTCCGCCTTATCAAGTTGGGTATTTTGTTGTGGGGCATACAGCTCATCAGCGGACTTTTTATCGCCATAGATACAACCACGAAACCAATCTTCCCAACGCACTGAAAACCCCTGATCCCGCAATTTATGCGGGTAGATTTTCCAGGCGCAGATTAATGCAACCAATGAGATGACTGCGCCACCATCCGATGTATCGCGTTTGATCGCGACCAATGTAGCGGCCCATTCAGCAATGATGCGTTGAGCCTCGCTAGAGAGATGTTCTTGCGGCAAGCCTCTATTTTCCGATGCTATCGCCGGGGGATTATTCCACTGAGTGACAGTGCATAGATCCCGATGAATATCGCGAACATTGTCAGCACCCAGCATTTTAATCAAGGCGGGAAAGCATTGTGCGCGGTTCAGCTGAAAGAAGATATCGGGTAAATCAAACAGGTTTTCCTGGAACAGATTGCGCAGCATAACGGTGGGTGTTGATGCGGAGCCGATATATGTCTGCCAATACCAATGCTGATAAGTATTGCGTAAGAGGTCCAGACAAAAATAAACCATTTGCTCGGCACGATGACGAAAATAAACGACATCCGCTGTCTGCGCGCCCGGCTGCGAAATGTGCACAGCGCTGGCAGCCATCTGGCGAGCGATGGCGACAGCATCTGCACTCAATTTCCACCAGGGTCCACGCACATCAATCCGCCGGATCACCAACAACTTTTCGTCATCCTCTCCCGGCCAGGATTGCGCGTCCAGAGATTGCAACAGCGCCTCGCGGTGATGCGTTGCTCCGCTTAGTGTCATATGTTGAATGACTACATCGCTATGATCCATCCGGCTCACCTTTTCTTACCCGGCATCATAAAACCGGTAACGGTGTAAGCTGTGGATGGTATAGCGTGTTGTGCTATCAATTGAGTCAATGTCGCCACCGCACCTTTATCATCAAAATCATCGATCCTTAACGTGCCGATCAAAACATTCGCTGGATCCACCATTTGTAATAAGGTACCGGGCAAGGCTTCCTTGTTGAGATTTAAACGCAGCGCTTCTCCTACAACAAAACGCCCCGGCACCGTTGCCAAGTTACCATGCAGGATTTGGTCGGGGTCATCCGCTGCGGCGAGCATCAAGGTCGCGCGGATTAAATTGCGTACGGCAGAATGGCTTGTACTGCTGGCGTTTGTTGTGAGTTGCCGCCACCACCATT
>CAMPIG010000444.1 GCA_946886255.1 uncultured Cellvibrio sp.
CATTATATAGAGTTAAAAAAATATTTTTTCCTTACTGTAAACACTATCTTTTCATTGATATATTGCGTTGTTGCTGTGAGTTATTGGCCATAAAGCAAGTAGCTCACATGAAGCCTAACGAAATCCGGGATTAGATTTACAACAGAAAAGCCATACCCCAACCCCCAATCAGTTTTACTGGTTGGGGGTTGGGGTTTCCCCGGCCAGTATTGCGATGCGAGTACTGGGCGGTATCTCCAAAGTGATCCGATTGGACTCAAAGGCGGCATGAATACTTATGCGTATGTGGGGAGTAATCCGATTAGTTTTGTGGATCCGACTGGTTTGTTTGATCTCATAATTCCAGGCACTGGAGGTATATCCATTCATGCAAATCCTCGCCCAGAAGCCACTACTTTCGTCCTGAGCATGGTCCTGCGCACGTTCATTTGGGGGCGAATGATGGACGCAGAATAAATACAGAAACCTTTGAGCCATTTTCCGAGGCTGACGCTAATAAGATGACAAAAGAACAGAAGAAAATGTGCAAAAACTTGAGCTCGGAGCAAAAAGCTCTCATTAAAACAAGGCAAGCTCAAGTATTTACACACGGTAGGGCTTTAATGGTTCTAATGGCTGGCCCATTATTTGACTCTGTAAGTGCATCTTGCAGAGCAGATCCAATGGCATGCTTGGAGCTAATCGAAGCAGGAGTAAGGTAATGACTAAAGAAGAATTTATTTTGCTTATGCAGTTTCCGCAAGAATGGGTTATTTGGAATATGTATCCAGATGAGTTAAGCGACACTCAATTGAAAGGATATGAGCCGGGCCATGAAAAATCCTCTGAACATGATCGCAATGGAGCATTTCATTGGTGGCTACGTCGGAATCCTGATAAGGACATTTTAATGAAACTGCTAAAGTTATCGTCATTAGATCCTGATCAAGATATGGCCACTGATGTTAGATCATATATTTGTCAGGCAAATAATGCTGATGAGGAAATATTGAAAGAAGCTAATAGGTTATTTGAAGTTGGTGTATTTTCAGATAAAAATAATAGCCAAGCAGACAGTTAATTTCTATTAAAGCTAGCCGCCATATGAGTCAATCGAATCCGGCAAGTAGCTCACATGAAGCCTAACGAAATACGAGATTAGATTCCCAACAGAAAAGCCATGCCCCAACCCCCGATCAATTTTACTGGTCGGGGGTTTTGTTTTTTTACCTTAGCCGCGTAGCTTTTGGCTTTCTCCAACCAGTCGCCCCAAGGTTGCACGAGCGACCAGGCTATCCAGCAAAATAATCAGCGCCTGCTGTTCTTCATCGGGGAGCTCGTTCACTTTTTTATAAAGCTCATGCAGTTTGGCGTTATGGATTGCAGAGATATCGTCTTTCTCGGATCGCCCCGCTAGAGTGTCTAAATTCACTTCCAGAATGTCTGCAATCTTGCAAATCTGCGCGGAAAAAGTAAATATCTCCATCAAAAAAATACTGCCGCTCCTGTTTGGTGCTCTTCTCTTTTTAGTTGCTAAATTCTTCTGAATATAAGCTTATATATGCACACTATCTGGATAAGAACGGTTATAAAGCTGAAGCATTAAAACTATTTAAAGAGGCTTTATCTGAGGGCGAGACGGGCTCTGCCGTTCATATTGCGAATATTTATGATTCGTTGAGTCAAGAAGCTGAGGCTGCTGAGTATTTAGCCATTGACGCTAACTACGGACACGTAGGATCTATGCTGCGACTCGCAGAGATATACTCCAATGCAGAGTCTCCCCGAAAAGAAAAAGCAATTTATTGGGCAGAGCAAGTCTTAATTTCTTCAAATAAAGGTAGCTATTATTCAGAAAAAGCTTCAGAACTTTTGATTAGGGTGAAAGATTGAAGGAGTAGTCAAGGCGCGGCAACTTTTTTGCCGCATTTTTGTTAAGCTCTTTAATCGGGAATGGTTCAACGGCAATCGGCGGCATCTACGCTTATTTCCGCGGTGAGGTTATAGGCTTAGTTCGCAACAACCAAATTTATTTGGTCCACAACGCTCACCTGGGCCGTCCGGAAGTAATCACCAATTTCGCCAAAACCGTTGTGTGGCGCGCCAACAACGCGGTGTTTGATCATTCGGTTACGCTGAATATATCGGTGGTTTTAATACTGGTTTCACCGGGTACGCAATTCAGGGTTAAATCCGCCTTTTGATGGTTTCACCTGAAGGAACTGTTAGGGTGATTCGCGCAAAGGTCTCATTGACTATTTTCATAGTACATCTTCTTGCACAACAGGCTCAACAGTTTTCCAACTCCTCTGCTGAACTAATACAAATTTTAATTTTTATTGCTCTTAAACAATGCTGGCACTCATTTTCCATTTATTGTTAATGGTTTAGGTGCCCAATACGCTAACGTTAAACGGCCTGTATTCACTTCTAATAAGATTTCAGGCTTATCACCATGGGCGCTGGATTTCACGGTACTCGTAAACAAGAGTTTTTGCAGAAAATAACTATAACCTGCAGCTCTCCACCTCATGGTTACCAATCCCACTAAACCTTTTCGGGGGCCACATGCGGTTCATTATCAGACTTTCATTTTTCTTTGTATTTTATGCGTGCATACCATCGTCCTATGCTCAAAGTAATTGTGGCAGCGGTGGTGGTGCTACAGTTTGTCTCTCTGCGAGCGGGTCAACCAATAGTGTTGATCTCTCCTGGACTGTTACAGGTACAGTCAGCAGAATCGAGGTATACAGAGACACAGACAGCAACCCAAGTGGAAGAGCAAGAATAGCAATACTAAATACAGCGGCTTTAAGTTATGCAGATACCTCGGCTGTTGCTGGAACCCAGTATTGGTACTGGATTAAATTTTCAGCCAGTGGTGGTTGGCACAACTCTGCTGCAGCTACTGCAACACGCTTGGCAGTTGTGACTTGTCCAACACCTGACGTCATACCCTATGTACAGTTGGGGGGGACCTGGAGCCAAACTGGAACTGCCACTGTTGCTCCTGGTGCTTCGCTGATTTTAGGACCTCAGCCTATTGCTGGTGGTAAATGGGTGGATGGCACATGGAATTGGAGTGGATGCGGTACAAGTGGCAATTCACGGGAACAGTTCTTTACCCCATCCGCGAGCTGCACGGCATCTGCGGTATTCACCGATACCTGCGGCCAAAAGGCTAGCTACAGTTTTAAAATTACCACAGCGGCCAAGTGGACCAACGTGAAATACGGTGGCGGTGGTTATGTTCCCGGTTTGGTATTTCATCCCACTACGCCGGATCTCCTTTATGCACGCACCGATATCGGTGGATCTTATCGCTGGGACGCATCGGCAACTGCCTGGATACCGTTGACCGATGGTTTCGGTGTGAAGGAGGCCTCCCACCAGGGTGCTGAAAGTATTGCCCTGGATCCAACCGATGACAGGCGCGTGTATATGACCACGGGCATTACCGCGAACAGCCTGTCCAACCTTGGGCGCTTGTACATATCCACTGATCGCGGCGATAACTGGCAGTTTGTCGATTTGCCATTCACGGTGGGCTCCAACAACAGAGGTCGTGCGATTGGTGAGCGCCTGATGGTGGATCCTAACAATCCAGCTATCCTGTTCTATGGGTCGCGTACCGCTGGCTTGTGGAAGAGTGGTGATCATGGTCAGAGCTGGCAGCAGGTGCAATCCTTATCAGCGTTTCAGATGAGTCAGTCACAGATTACTGACAACCAAGGCGGCACCCCCATTGGTGTGCAGCAAGTCATTTTTGACACAGGTACCAGCGGCAGCGGCAACACCACCCAAACCATTTATACCGCCGTTGCCCCGGACTACGCCGCCCTGGCTGGCTTGAGTCACAGTGTGTACAAGTCAACCAATGGTGGTGCAAGTTG
>CAMPIG010000445.1 GCA_946886255.1 uncultured Cellvibrio sp.
TTAAAACTGCTGACCTGTTGATGAAACCTCTACTACATTTGACGCGCCAACCTCCACTTGTCATCAGGTTAACCATAAACACAACACCGACTGTAAGTGCTGCCTGAAATTAAGTGACAACTCATCCTTTGCCTGCAAACAAACTGTGCGAAAAATTGCAGCAATGAGCATCAACAAACCACAGGAAGGATTTCTCTTTTTTTGCGCTTGGCATCTCAATAAAACGTCAGAATTTTTTACACAACGCTTCAAGATAGCCAGATCGATTGGTGGGCGTAGCTTGCATTCACCACCAAACTCCTTCTGTTCGCTTCCGCTCACTAACTCAAGAGAAAACTTAATCTGTGAACTACAGTGCACAACGGATTAAAACGCCGAATCATTTCTAATGTATGAACGCCTGAAATTTTCTATCGCTTTTCCATACGTATTTTTTTAATGTAAATTGCGATGACGCAAAACAGGATACAGATCACAATTAATGGCACTTAAGATATCTGAGGAATGATCTTCTCAACCGAACCCGACGGTAGCAGATCGGTGACCGGAATATTGATTAGCCAACATTTTTCAGGTCTGGCATTTTTTATTGAAGTGGTTTAAGGTGCGTCCTCAACAACGAAATGCTTTACACGTCAATACCGAGCCTGGCTCAAGGATTAACATTCTAAGGAAGAGATCTATGCGATACATCGCCACCTATTGCCTGGCAATCTGCCTCTTTATCCCCGTCACATCCCACGCCTGCGAACATCTGCAAGCGAAGGTGGACCGTTACACCCAATTAAAGCGCGCCGGTGGCAGCGCCAAGCAAATGAATCGCTGGCAAGCGCAACGCAAACATTATTCAGCGCGTTATCGCGAATGTCTGCGCGCGCAATCCAGCATGCACCGGGCTACCGGCAGCAAACAAACAAAGCGTGCAAAACCGGATACTCAAAAGCTGCGCAAAGTGGACAGTGACCATCCGGTCGTGCAGAAATTGTTAACGACTTGTAACTTCTGGATCAAAACTTACAACCGCAATCCGTCACCTGAACATAAAACCTACCGCGATACCGCTTGTCGCGCATTGGATGATGCACAACGTCATCCACCCGATCTTGTGGCGACTCAAGCTCGCCAGCGGCCGTTAAATGAATGCATTAAACCTGGCAATCTGCTCGACGACGATGTGCGCGAGTGTATGGCAGGCACGCGGGAACCTGACTGGCAATAAACGCAAGGTGTCTTTAGAATCATCAACCCCTGATACCGAGCGGATAGTGATGAGCGATTCCCTGCAAACCTTGTTGAATGCCCTGCCCCAGATTGGCGAAGTTAGATGGATTGCCACGCGACCGGAGCGCGGTGCGGTCATGGAGATTGTCTCGGCAGTGGAGGCTGTGGCGGGAAAAGGTTTAACAGGCGATCGTTACGCCAGCCGCAATGGCAAACGCCAGGTCACATTGATTCAGTGGGAACACCTGGCCGTCATCGGCGGATTGCTCGGCCGCTCAACCGTCGCACCGGAATTATTACGGCGCAATATTGCGGTTGCCGGGCTTAATTTATTGGCGCTAAAAAATAAGCGTTTTTCGATTGGCGATGCGGTTCTGGAATATACCGGTTTGTGTCATCCCTGCTCACAAATGGAAACGCGTTTTGGTCCCGGTGGTTACAACGCCGTGCGCGGCCACGGCGGTATTACCGCGCGCATTCTCGCCAGCGGTGTTATTCGAGTAACCGACAAGGTATGGGTATTAGAAAAATAATCGATCAATACCATGCATTACCGATTCAACAGATGTATTACACCTTCCAGAAATAATTTGATTCCTGCCATCAACAGAAATCCGTAACACGTCCAGTAAAACCATCGCTCCGACACACGGTGCAACAGATAAACCCCAATCTTCACACCGATAGGCGCCAGGGGCAAAAGCACCAGCGAGGTCATCAAGGTCGCCGTATTCAATTGCCCCAGCCAGACATAAGGCACCAGCTTGATCAGATTGATGATGGCAAAAAAGAGTACCGTGGTACCCACCAGCGTTACCTTGGGCAATTGTTGCGGCAACAGATATATAGACACCGGCGGACCACCGGCATGGGCAATGTAACTGGTATAACCCGCCATCGCCCCCCAGAAGGTTCCACCTGCGCGTCCCGGCTCGCGGCGTGCGGCCTGTTGCAACAGTCGCAATCCCCATAGGTAGTGGCCGACAAAATACATCGCCAGCATACCGACAAGAATGCGGATCATATCAACGTTAGTGATTGAAAATGTGAGGGCGCCGGCGAGGATACCGAGCAAGGCGCCGGGCATTAGCCGTTTGAGATTGGCTTTATCCCAGGTGCCGCGAAAACTCCAGACACTGAAAATATCCATGACGCACAGGATAGGCAACAGGAGCGCGGCGGCGATGCGCGGATCGATCATCAACGACAACAGAGGCACAGCGAGAACACCCAGCCCACCACCAAAACCGCCTTTGGAAATACCCACCAATAACACCACGGGTATCGCGAGCAAATAAAACGCGGGATCGTTAATCATAGTTACAGTTAATGTGCGACGCACTCATCCCCAGTGCGTTCTGATTCAGTGTTAATCCTGAAGGTCTTCAGGGGTAAAGCCGTTTAGGTCGAGCAATTTATCCACCAACTTCTGTAACTGCTCTATCTGAACCTCCAGTTTTTCTACCCGCTCTTCCAGCTCCGGTGATGCAGATTTTTTTGCACCACTGCCCATGGCGGCAATGACCGTAAGATCGGGTTTACCGCACAGCAAATGCATGTAGCGATCTTCCCGCTGCCCCGGTTGCCGCGGAATACGCAGGATGATGGGATGGGTTTTGGCACAGAGTTGATCAAGTTTTTCCTGCAAATTTTCGGGCGAGGAAAAATCAAACATGCGCTGGGTGCGCGTCAACAATTCCACCAGGGTTTGCGGCCCGCGCAGTAGCATGACGTTAAGGATAGCTTGGGCAGATTTATCAAGACTGAGGACGCGCGTAAGTCGTTGGTCGTAGCGATTGGCCCGGGAGCCATAATCGACTTCAATCAGTTTTTTGTCCTGCATCTGACTCAGGCAGCGCTGGACTTCGCCGGATTCAAGATTGGTAATCGGCTCGCGGCTGGTTTTTTGGTTGCAGGCTAGCACCAGACTATTCAGGGTCAGCGGGTAGGCATCCGGCGTTGCCAGTTGCTTCTCCATCAAGGCGCCGAGGATGCGCGCTTCAATTTCTGTTAACAGGGGCTCGGTTGAGCCGGCTTCAGTCTCTGACTCGGGGGAATTCATGCACTCTTCTCCACTCTGGCGGGAGGCATAGAGTATGCCTCCTGCGGGGAGATTGCATCCCCTTTTGCGGGTGCGGAATTATTCCATGGTCACCGGATAATAATCGTACTCACAATAAGGTGAATCAATATCGCAGACCTCGAGGAACAAATAGAGATCTTCAGGAATAGTGGAGAAAAGATAACTGATATCCACCGGATCGAAGTTGGTGCCGCAGGAGAGTGTCAAGTCCGCGCCGTACTCGCAAAGCAAGCTGCCGCCCAGGTCACACCATAAACCAACTCCGCAGCGTTCGTTGTGAAACTCTATACTGTTAGTCAAGCTCGGGCGGTCATTGATAGACAGCCGAACCCGATAGTCTTCCAAGCTGTTGGCGGTCCAGTAGACTTCAAATATCCCATCATAAAGATAAGGATTTAATGCCAGAGGTGCATTGGAAGAATCGGTGTCGGTGTTGTAACTATCGAATATGTGATAGCTGTTTAAGGCCGGCGTATAGTTGTACGACGGGTCGGGAGCTGCCGAGCTGCCACCGCCACATCCGATAATCATCAGGCTTGTCAGCATAACCA
>CAMPIG010000446.1 GCA_946886255.1 uncultured Cellvibrio sp.
AATTTTTCAGCCGGCGTGCGCCACACGAAGAACCAGAGTAGCAGCAGTACAACAACAAGGGCGGCGCCCAATAGCCAACGTTGGCCGCGGGATAATCGGAAGACAGGTGCGAGCATGAAGATTCCTACATTAAACCTACTGACGGAGGCTGGGGATGATTCAACGGGATGTGTGGTGGATCAGAAAACCCTGACAGAATTCCCGTTATTTCCCGGTCTTTTTCTTAATACGTAAGGGCAACAATATTCGGTAAACAGTGACGCTGTTATTGCTTTGGTTGAAGGAGCGTAAGTGTTAACTAGTAGGCTAGCAACCGGTTTTACATTTCCCAACGTTTGGACGGAAGCTCCTTGTGCCACATTTCAAACTCATGTTATTGGACGTGCTTCATCGGAAAATGTGTAAATTTCTTTTTACACATTCACCACTGACTCAAAAAATAGACGAGTGATATAGTGCGGCACTTCATGTTGTTTGCATTATTTTTTTGTGGTGAATTTTATGTCCGTTGTTGCTCCCGCCTCCCATCCTGTCCCCGGTTTTGCTGAACAAATGTCAACTCGCGCGGCATTTTTGATTGCTGGTTTAGGGATGTCCAGTTGGGCACCCTTGGTTCCCTTTGCGAAAGAGCGTCTAGCCGTTAACGAAGCGACGCTTGGTTTATTGTTGTTGTGCCTCGGCGCTGGCTCGCTCGCCTCCATGCCCATCACCGGGATACTCACCGGGCGACTGGGCTGTCGGCGGGTGATTGTGGCAGCAGCGTTGTTAATGTGTGCGAGTCTGGTGTGTCTCACCAGCGCGCCGAGTGTATTGAGCATGGGGCTGACATTGTTGGTGTTCGGTGCGTCGGTCGGCACGGTCGATGTGGCGATGAATATCCAGGCGGTGATGGTTGAAAAAGCCAGCGGCCGTTCGATGATGTCGGGTTTTCACGGGTTTTACAGTTTGGGGGGCATATTGGGCGCGGCCGGCGTGAGTGGCTTGTTGTGGTTCGCGTTTTCACCGTTGCTGGCGGTGGTTGCGATGATGGTACTGATTTTGTTATTGCTCGCCGTATGTTTTGGCCATTTGCTGCCCTACGGCAGTACCAGCCGTGATCCTTTATTTGTCGTGCCGCATGGAAAAGTTTTATTGATTGGCTGTTTATGTTTTGTGGTGTTTTTGGCGGAAGGTTCGGTGCTGGATTGGAGCGCCGTTTTTCT
The DNA here is from genome assembly GCA_946886255.1 of uncultured Cellvibrio sp. The sequence continues at coordinate 1,203 of CAMPIG010000446.1, forward strand.
AACAAGCATGCGCAATGTTGATCCAGCCCAGGCCGGTTTAGGCTTTGCAGGTTTCTCGGTAGCGATGACCATCGCGCGTTTAACTGGCGACCGAATTGTGCAGGTGCTCGGTGGAACAAAAATTATTTTTCTTGGTGGCGTTTGTGCGGCGGCGGGCTTTTTACTTGCCGTGTTGGTGCCGTCGCGCGAGGGCGCGTTCATAGGGTTTATTTTAATCGGCTTGGGTGCATCCAATATCGTACCCGTCTTTTTTACTGCGGCCGGCAACCAGAAAGCGATGCCAGTGAGCTTGGCCATCTCTGCCGTTGCCACCATGGGCTATGCCGGTATTCTTGCAGGCCCGGCAATGATTGGTTTTGTGGCACAGCTCAGCAGTTTATCGGTGTCGTTTGCGCTGGTTGCTTTGGGGTTGTTGGTTTTGGCGAGTTGTGCGCGTTTGGTGACGCGGTGAATTTGGTTGGGATTAAAGTTAAAGGTGTATTGGCCGATAATGAGGTAAATGTGCTTCGTAGTTCGTTTGTCATTAGGCCATTGGTTTCGAAAACGCATGACAAATTGGCAGGACAGCCAATTTGCACAGCGAAGCTGCCCGAAGGGTGAACCACATGGATGTGGTGAATGAATCATCCCTGTTGCTCCCTCAAGTCGTCCCTCGGCAACTGCTCCTGCGTTGCTCTACCTCCGGAATGCCGGACCACTGCATCCATGCAGTCGTGACTTGAGGGTTTCGAAACCAATGGCCTAACGCCAAACTCGCATTGTGCGAGCGTCAAGTGTATCGGTAGTTGTTGGTTTTGCTTGGGAACAGCAGTTTATGTCGATATCACTAACCTCATCGTTAATCACCGCTGATGCAACAATAAATGTACGGACGCTGCTGACAAATAAAACGGTTGAACCCACAGCATTACCACTAACTGCTCAGGATTCACCTTCGACGAAAGTCAGCTTGGATGCATTTGAAAATCCAGCTCCGGTATATAACAAACCCTCCACAGAAGTCACCTACCTGCGTCATCAACAGCAAACAGGAATTGTTGCGGGGGCGGTGTCACAGCAACTGCTCAATGAGTGGTCGATGTTCCGGAATGATCGCGCACATAGTTTCCGTGCAGGAAGTTTTTTGAGTCAGGTGGGTGGGCTCAGTGCCGAGACCAACAGCTTTCGCAATGAGGCGCGCAATTTCAGTGTGCCGGGCGATATTGCAGCCGAAAAATATTCACCGGATTTTTCTGCACTTGCAGGTAAACGTAAGGAATCTGTTTTACTGACCATCCGTACCAAAGAGGGCGATGACATCACCATTCGCATGACGCGCCGCCAAGGCCCTGGAGGTGAAAGCCTGGAATTTGCGTTTGATGCTGTTGGTGAATTATCGGAAGCGGAGCAGCAGGCATTCGATAAATTGGCCAGCAAACTCGGTGAAGTCGCGGATGAATTTTTTCGCACCGGCAAAGCAGAATTACGCGGTCTTGCGGCTTTTGACGATGCTAGCATTCAGTCATTCAAACTCGAATTATCCAAACCCAACGCCGATGACTACGACACGCTGACTTACGATTATGCGTTTGATGAAACCACGCAAACCCGTCGCTTGCGCGGTGAGGATGTGGCCGGTTATCAATTTGATATTACCGCGCACGTTAACGGTATATTACAAACAGATCGTGCAACGGCCCAGCAAACCATTGAGCAATATCTGGATTTAATTCGCCGGGCAAGCGATGCGCGCGGTACAGAGAGTGCGTCGGTACGTTTTATGCTGGATGGGCTGCGCAGTGTATTGCTGTTGGATGAATTAAAAACCTCAACATCTTCGCTGGCAGAAAAAAGCCTGCTTGATGAATTTCATACAGGATTACCAGATTTCACCGCCAGTTTCCGCGCAGCCACCACCTATAACCCGGAAAATCGCACCCAGGTATCGGCGATGAATCTCACCATGGGGCAGACCACACGCACCGAAACCGACGGCGCACGTTTCCTGCTGCAACAGGAATCCTTTTACGAATTGCACAGCAGTTATTTCAAACCCTTACCCTGGTTGGAAGCAGCGGATTTTGCAAACGGCAATTATGTGTACGTCAATGAACACGAAAGCGGTAAAACGACACGCACGCTGGATATGTCAGCGGGCGATGTAGACAGTTTATGGGTAGAACGTGAGAAAACCCATGACATACTGGAGCGTTTCTACCAGAGCTTTACGGAAATAGATCGCAATGAAGACCATCAGGAAGAACGAACAATGGAGTATCTGGTGGATCGACTTTCTCCCACTGAATCCAATGAAATTCGACAACAGAATCTGTTAGCTTTAATAAAAGAAAGTCGCTTTAACTTATTCGAATAGATACATTTGCAGGATAGTACGAAGACATTGCGGAGAAGGGTGCGAGACCGTCACCGGCAGGGATGCCGGTGTCGAGCCTACAGGGAAGTATTTACGGCGTGTCTTGCACCCTTCTCCGCAATGTCTGGATGTAGGTATAGGTATACCGCCTCAAAACCCCCTGCCTCCGCCAATAAGTCAACGAACGCCATGCTAATCAAGCGAGGCTTCACCATCTATATAGAATATGAGGAACCCAGGATTCACCCCGCTGATCCGGTAGAGCCTTGAATGATTGTCGCCACATCACTCCATAT
>CAMPIG010000447.1 GCA_946886255.1 uncultured Cellvibrio sp.
GAAAACCCGGCAGAATCCGCGCGCATCGCCGACGAGATCGACAGCCAGTTCGCCAACTCCTTCGCGGAAACCAAAACCAGCAGCGAGAAAGATTTTGCTGCGTCCTTCGCTAAACAATTTGGCGATATCGGTTTGATCACCAGTTATATCCTCGGTGCGGTGTTTTTCACCATGTTACTGGTCGCAGGCAACACCATGGCGCAATCGGTACGGGAGCGCATACCCGAATTGGCAATTTTAAAAACACTGGGCTTCTCTGATGTGGCCGTACTGAACATGGTCCTTGCTGAATCGTTATTGATTTCCTGCATTGGCGGCGCATTGGGATTAGGCGCCGCCTGGCTGGTCACCAGTGGTATGGCCGATCAGGTAGCCGCATTTATGCCGGGATTTGTGATGAGCGCATCCGTGGTGACCCTGGGCATTGTGGTGATGTTATTACTGGGATTGCTCACCGGCATATTGCCCGCATTGCAAGGCATGCGCCTGAGCATCGTTAACGCCTTAGGGAGACGCTGATTATGTTTAACGGTTTATCACAAATTGCCATCATCACCGCCATGAATTTGCGCAACCTGCCTCAACGTATCGGCACTTCATCAGTTGCGGTTTTTGGTGTGGCCTGTGTGGTTGGTGTATTAATTGGTGTGATGTCCATGGCCAGCGGATTCCAACGCACCATGACCAACGCCGGCTCACCCACCACCGCAATTGTTATGCGCACTGGTGCCACATCGGAATTAAACAGCGGCATCAGTTACGAACAAAGCCAGCTGATTGCCAACGCACCGGGTATTCAACGCGCCGATGGCGAGCCGATTGCCTCAGCAGAACTTTATGTGATCGTGGATTTAATCAAGCGCGCCACACAAAGTTCAGCCAACGTGCCTTTGCGCGGTGTAAACGCCAATGCATTTAACGTGCGCGACAGCGTAAAAATTATTGAAGGCAGAAACTTTGAAGAAGGGCGAAACGAATTGATTGTCGGGCGCGGTGCCCACACGCAATTTGCCAACCTTGATGTCGGTTCCACGATTAAATTCGGCCCGACTGAATGGACTGTGGTCGGCATCTTCAGCGCGGGTGGCGGCTTGTCAGAATCAGAACTCTGGTGCGACGTGCGCATTCTGCAAAACGCCTACCGGCGCGGCAACAGCTTTCAAAGCGTGCGCGTAAAACTCACCGACCCGGAAGCTCTGAGTGAATTAAAGACCGAGCTCGCCTCCAACCCGCAACTGGACATGGACGCACAGTTGGAAACCGACTACCTCGCCGCACAAGCCGAACCCGTGAGCATGTTTATCAAAGCCGTCGGCTACCCCGTCGCCATCCTCATGGCACTCGGCGCCATCTTCGGCGCGATCAACACCATGTACGCATCCGTTTCCACTCGTACCCGCGAAATCGCCACACTGCGCGCATTAGGATTCGGCTCATTCCCCGTCGCCTTCTCCACACTGTTTGAATCTCTTGTGCTATCACTTATCGGTGGCGCCATCGGCTCGCTGGTCGTGTTCCTGCTATTCAACGGCTACTCCGTATCGACCCTGAACTTCTCCAGTTTCAGCCAGGTCGTATTCGACTTCGCCGTCACCGCCGACTTACTGATTCAAGGCGTCTTCTTTGCCGCGATCATCGGCATCATCGGCGGATTCTTTCCGGCGATACGTGCAGCCAAATTACCCGTGGCCACCGCGTTGCGCGAGACCTAATGTATAAGGAAGTATAGAATGCGAGAAAGCGCCGGGTGAAAGCTCGGCGCTTTTTTGTTTTTGGTGATTATGACTTATCAGGGTTTTATAGAGTGAATTGAATACAGGCCCGAAACCTTGCACATTTATCTGCTATTGAGTGCGCGTTAATCTCCTTGCGTTTTCGGTAAAGCTGATTATAGTCAATGGTTTAACGGCTTCGTTGAGAGAGATAACGCGCAAGTAGTGGGAGGTTAACGCGCGTGCGCGTTTTTGTTCTGGGAAAAGTTTTGGAAAATCGACATTTTCCTTTCAGGATTAGCGGGTTATCGGGTTTTCTTGAGGAAGGGTGTTAGGTGGGGAAACGCGCATGCGTGATATACAAATGTTAGGTAAACCATGAGAAAGATCTTCCTAATTTTTATAGTACTAAGTGTTGCAGGGTGCTCTATTTTGACTGTGTCACAAAGAGGAATTAAAAAATCAGAAGAAAAATGGATTTCTTCTGGAATTAAAAATTATAACTACACTTTTATAGTCGCTTCTTTATCACGAGATAGAGAATGTTCAACCCCCAAGGTTGGAATAGAAATTGAGGTGCGAGACAGAAGGCTAATAAAATTTGGTACATGTGAAATAAATGTAGAAAAAGCTTCTAAATTTGGCACAGTGGAAAGAATTTTCGAAACATTACGAAAAGAAAAATCAGAATCGCCGCCAGGTTTAGAAGTTACTTTTAATGAAAAGTATGGCTACCCTGAATATATAGATATCAATTATTCTAGGTGGCTTACTGACCACAGAGTCCAATACCATATTTTAAATTTTAAGGTGGTAGAGTAAAAGCTACCTAACAAGCGACTGTGGTAAAAATCAAGTCTGAAGTAACGTTTTCTTTTGCTAATTCAGATAGCTTGCCAAGCGTTACCATCGCGTATCATAGCATTCAATATTGTCATCATCTTTCTCATGCAAGCAGTTAATGCAATTTTTTTGTGCTTACCTTCGGCGACCAGTCGATTATAAAATTTCTTCATTACCGGATTGCACTGAATCGCGCTTAACATTGCCATATAAAGTACTGTTCGAATTGGTACTCTCCCACCCCTGATTCTCCGTTTGCCTTTCATGGAACCGCTGTCGCGATTGTAGGGCGCCAATCCGCAGAGCGCGCCAACCTGACGATTCGTCAGACGGCCTAACTCAGGAAGTTCTCCCAGCAAGGTATAGGCAACACCCTCACCGACTCCGGGGACGGTTAACAGGAGCTCGCAGGTCTGTTGCCATTCGGTCACATCTCCGACTTCTTTTGCGAGCCGGGTATTCACCCATTCTATCTCCTTGTCCAGGAGTTTGATCGAGCAGCGATGCGTCGCCTGGACACATTTTTGTGCTTTCTGGTGGCGGTTTAGCTCTTGAGTCCTCGCTTCCATGAGTTGGCGTTTTCGCGCAAGTAAATCTCTGATGTGCCTGATTTTTTTACTGCTGATCGGGCGAATCTCCGGCTTCATGATTGCACCAAACTGAGCAATAATTCGCGCATCCAGTTTGTCCGTTTTCGCCAGTACCCCCTGCGCTTTGGCGAACTGCCTGATATTCATTGGCTGGACCACGGCAACAGGCATATCGGCTTCTGCCAGAGCTTCGACAATACCACGCTCATAACCACCTGTGGCTTTTACAATAATGCGTGTCAAATTGAAACGCTTCAGTATCGCTATCAGGCCTTTGATATCACTGCTTGAATTGTGTATCTGCCAGTGACGGTCAAGTTCGAGAATGTGGATATCCAGGAATTTTTTGCCAACATCTATTCCAATATTTCGTTGTTGCTTAATGTTCGCCTTGGTAGTTGTTTTCATGACTCACCCTTGCTACATTCGAGCTCGAGGCCTAGGCGGCCCCACCCATTCGACTGTTCGAGTTAAAAGTAGGATCAGCATGGCGCTCTAGCTTGTTAACGGACTCGGTTTACCGGTGCCCAGCGTCAACCGAGCTACCATGCTGAATGTCTGTTGCTGCAGACATGAGCCTCACCTTATCGCTTTATTAACAGGAACGGAAATCGTGTTAAAACAACCATAGAATGCGCTCAAATCGTTCGCTTCGCTCACTGGGGCCGGCTAAAGCCGGCCCCTTAGCTTAATC
>CAMPIG010000448.1 GCA_946886255.1 uncultured Cellvibrio sp.
CAGCCATACCCTGCTCCATCTACGCTGCGCCGAGATTACTGAACAGCGCTATGGTGTTTTTACGACTTTTCGCCAGGTCAACGATGGGCAAAGGATAACCCTGTGTCGGCGGTGGTCTGTGAATCTGCTTGTTGGATAAATGTTTCAATACCGGTAAATAAGTACGAATAAATTCACCATCGGGATCAAAACGCTCTGATTGACTGACGGGGTTAAAAATACGGAAATACGGTGCTGCATCCGTGCCCGTGGACGCACTCCACTGCCAGCCGCCGTTGTTTGCTGCAAAATCGCCATCGATAAGCTGCGCCATGAAATAACGTTCGCCGAGCCGCCAATCGATCTGCAGGTTTTTAGTGAGGAACATGGCCACCACCATCCGTAAACGGTTGTGCATCCAACCAGTGGCCTTCAATTGCAACATTGCGGCATCGACCAACGGAATACCGGTTTTTCCTTCACACCACGCCTGAAACGCGTCGTGATCCTTGCTCCAGGGAAAGGCTTCTGTGTGGCGCTGCAACGCCTGGTGCTTGCACACCCGGGGATAATCCACCACCACGTGTTGGTAGAACTCCCGCCAGATAATTTCGCCAAGCCAACAACGGGCACCTTCACTGCCGGTATCCCACTCACCCTTATTTGCCGCCAGAGCAGCGGCGGCACATTGGCGTGGCGAGATGGTTCCAACCGCTAAATAGGGTGAGAGAGTCGAGGTACCATCCTGCGCCGGAAAATTCCGTTCGGTTTGATAATCATGTAAATCCTGCTCAACAAATCGCTGCAAACGTCGGCGCGCCTCCGCTTCACCGGCGGGCCATTGTTGGTGTAAGTCTCGTTGGGGAAAAGGTTTAAAAACTGCATCGATATCCGGCTGCGCAATGACATCAACTGCAGGTTGTTTGCGCGGCGCAGACAGAGGTTGTAAACGCAAAGGCATGACGGTCTGCAACCATTTCTTTTTGAAAGCGGTAAAGACTTTGTAGGGTTCGCCCTGGCCATTGCGTAACATACCCGGCGGCACAATGACGCGATCATGGAAGCGTTTAACGATCATGCCTTGGCCACGGCAAACCTCGGCTACCGCGCGATCACGCTGTAATTCATCAAGCGGATACTCCGCATTAAAAAATAATTGCGTGCAGGCATGCTGCTGCGCAATTTGCAATAATTGCTGCGGAACATCCGTTGCATAATCAACCCGCGCAACCACTAAGGGTATATGCCGCGTGGCTAACTGCGGAGCCAGAATATGCAAATGACGGCGAACAAAATCCAACCTGGCAGGCGCAATGGTGTGACGCGCGATATAGTCTGCACACAGAAGATAAACCACGACCACGCCTTCAACCATTTCACTGGCGCGATAGAGCGCAGGATTGTCTTCCAGACGTAAATCGTGGCGTAGCCACACCAGTGTTTTCATCTTAAGCCTCCGTGCGTTTTTTGATGCGTTGGATGGCCCACCCCATCACAGGCAAATGTTCGTACAGCATAGCGCCCGCATCGTAATAGTCGCGGTGATAAAACACTTTGTCCTGAAACTTAATATGGCTGTTGCCGCTGATCGTTAACAATTTTCCATTGGCGAGCTTTGGATGGCGGTAGTGCATATTCCAGAAAAGCACGGCTTGATGCACGCCTGCCGCTTGCGGCGATGAAGATTCAATGACCTGACCGAATTCAAAACGGCATTCCTGCAAATTTTTCATCATGCCGGAAAAATAACGCGAGACTTCATCCAAGCCTTCAACACGTTGCAAGGGATCCTGGAAAATAATATCTGCGCGATACACATCCGCCATGGCAGGAAAGATGCTTTCATTAAATCGACTGTATAGTTCCTGCACTTGTTGAACGATACGGCTGGTCATATCAAAATTCCAAAAGAAAATTTATTGTTCAGCGAAGCTCTTAATAAGAGTGGCGAGAACTTCCTGCAAACTGTCACCCGCTAGCACACCCTGCATAGCCTTGCGGTCCTCCGTGAAGATGCGAGTAATCTTGCCCGCCAGAAACATGGGAATGGCCAGTGTCTGCTGCCAGTCCGACAACTGGTGACGCAGGTTGCCGACATGCATTACTGAATCACCGTACAGAACCAGACCCTCTGCACCCGATTGCTCAACGGCAAACACCAATTCGGGTAACGGTAAATAGCCGATGTACTCGGCCTGGAAGGTATTTACGAGCAAACTGTAATTCAGGATCAACGGCAACATATCGCCATCGTCAGGATTAAGCTTTACCACAAGTAAGCGCTTTCCTTTTGCTGTTTGCCGTTGCCGGTAATGACCGAAATAGAAATGTTCCAGCACCACACTGTGCAGAAAGGCCAGTTTCGTTTTCGTGCCGTATGCCGGTTTGATCTGCAATTGCTCCAGCACATTGGCGAGTAATTGATCGGCAATCAGCTCAGCGGGATACAGCGAAATTAATTCATTCAGTAACCCGGTCAACGCAGAACGGTTTAATTGGTTTAGCGCCGTCTCGATTCGCGCCGCGTATTCAATCCAGACGCTGTCGATGCCGGTAGCGGCATCAACCACCGTCTCATCGGCGAGGATGCCCTTCACCTTGCTGATCGCAAGCCCACGTACCAGCCAGGCCTGAATCGCTTTCACACGCTCTACGTCTTCCTGGCTGTACAGGCGATGGCCCTTTTCTGTACGCGTTGGCTTTAACAAGCCGTAGCGCCGCTCCCAGGCACGCAGGGTTACTGTGTTGACGCCGGTCAAACGCGAAATTTCGCGGATCGGCAGGAGCAATATTGTTTCGTTTTCCTGCATGTTCATAACGGTCTTCGATTACAAATTGTTGACGATGCTATTGCGCAAGCCGAGTTTTTCGGGATGCGGTGACCAGAAGGTTTGTTGCTTGAGATAGGGGTTATCCACCTTCATCAGGTGGTGTTTGAGTATTGTCAGAGGCACCACCAACGGTACTTCGCCGTGCTGGTACGCCTTGATCAACCGGTCCAGCTCCGCGTTCTCCTCTGGCTTCAACAACCCCTTCAGGTAACCACGCAGGTGCATCATGGTGTTGGTATTGCCTTTGCGGTTGGCAATATGGCCCAACGCGGCCATAAAAATGGCAATAAACTCGTCGTATACCCGGCTAATAGCCGATCCGGATAAATCGGATAACAGTTTGCCAAGGGCGGTGTAACTGGCCACATGGTGTGCCATTACCTGATATTTATACCGGGAGTAAAACTCGATCAGTTTTTTTGGTGTTGGGTCGGCAGCGACCGATTGCTTCCAGTCATGAAGGGCAAAGACCCGCGTGATGAAATTGTCGCGCAAACCCGGGTCGTTCAGACGCCCGGCTTCCTCAACCGGCAGCAAGGGCATCAACTCCATAAAACGCGCGGCATAGGCACCCCGCCCTTTGTTATCCAGCGGATGACCATTAGTGCCATAACGTTTCATATCAAACACACCACAGCTCGGTGAGTTCTGCATGAATACGTAACCACAGATGTCCGGCATAGTCGCAACCGCCAGATCAGCCTGGGCGGCCAGCGCCTCAGTCACATCCAGATCGGGATTGGTTACCCCCTGAATACGTGAACCTCGGTCTGTGGCCACAATGCGAATAGGTTTGCGCGGGATACCCAAACCGATGGCAACCTCCGGACACACCGGATGAAAAGCCATGTATTGCCCGAGCACCTCGGTGAGATAGCGGTTGTGCTTATGCCCGCCGTCAAACCTGACCGGTTCGCCTAACAGACATTCACTGACACCTACAGGAATCTTGCGCATCATAAAACCTATACAAGGCTAGTTACGATGTATAAGTTTTAAACCTAAAAATTGTACACCGCAATAGTTT
>CAMPIG010000449.1 GCA_946886255.1 uncultured Cellvibrio sp.
AGTTATAGAAGCTGCCGTTCAGGCCGGGCATGCTGCCGGTGTTGTAGTTCTGCATCTGTATCCAGGTAATTTCATTGCGCAGAGCATTGATCAACGGCAGGTAAACACCCCAGTTAATGCTACCTTGCCAGTTGGCCGGGAGCATGGCACCGATGGTGTGCGCGGTTTCCGGAGCCATGGTGACCATGAAGTCGGAACCATAATGCGCTTTGATTCGCTTGATCGCACGCACGAGATGGTCCGCTGAATATTGCGGATTGGTTTCATTGATCAATGCGTTCGGTGCTGTATGCAGTCCTTTTTCGGTGTCGATATCGATACCGTCCAGATTCCATTCATCAGCAATCGCAATAAATGAATTAACGAAATTATCTTCGTGGGCCATGCTGCTCAGCGCCAGTGGGGTGGTCGCGCCACCGATGGCTAATAACACTTTTTTACCTTGGGCCTGAGCGGCGGCAACCTGGGCCGGCGTCGGGTTGTTTTGGGTAAAGTCGGCGTTGGTTAAAGTGAGTGAGCCATCAGCATTGATGCGCGGGAAAGAAATATTCAGCACGGTGTAATTGGGAATGGTGCTGGGTGTGAGCAACGGCCAATGCCAGTTCTCCCAATAACCGACCAACTCACGGTCGCCAGTAGGCACGACGCTGCTGGAACTGGAAGACACACTGGAGCTTGAAGAAATCACTGAGCTAACCGAGCTGGATGATGAGCTGCTCGGCACAACGCTGGAAGAACTGCCGCCACTACAAGAGCCGCCCGCCGACCAGGCCGAGGTCCAGTAAGTACCGGTACCCGGCGCATAGGCCCAGGCAGCCGTTGACGAACACCAGCCGGGAATATCGCAGGTGTAGTTAGCTCCGGCGTTGGTGACAACCTGACCCAATGTGTAGCCGGTGCCCGCGACATATTGCGGACAGGAACCGCCTCCGGTGCTGCTCGATGAGCTGGCCACGATAGACGAGCTTGAGCTGCTGACGATACTGCTGGAAGAAGAGCTGACAACCGACGACACCGAGCTGGATGAGCTTGTCACGCCATCACAAACACCATTATCCGCCCAATGCTGCCAGGGACCGGAGCTGGTGGTCGGGTTATTGTTCTGCGTCCAATAATTCGCGGTATAACCTCTGTCGTTGTGTTTAACCTGATTGCCCTGTGTATAAACAGTGCTGCTGCTCCAGGTGGAGCGGTTACTGCAATCGACGGCGAAGACATTCGAAGATAGAAAGGCTGTCACGAACAGCCCTCCCAATGCGAGGGTGGTTTTCATGGTATTGACCTTTTTGATTTGAATTTTACTTTGAAATTATTTTTTAATGCCGTAAAGCCGATTCAGGATATTTATGGTGTGTACACAATGCAAGCAACCGGCGGGACAAATATGATTTAGGTCACTAGATGAAAGCGAAAAGCATTTTTCTTATGTCTGAATGGGAAATATTTTGGTGATGGCAGCGCTGTCATTGGTGGGGGATGCTATAAGTAAATGCCGTGGAAGCAAATAATTGCTTTCGGCTCGTTGTTGAGGCGCTTCGTAGTGCGTTTGTCATTAGGGCATCTGTTTCGAAAACGCATGACGAATTGGCAGGAAAGCCAATTTGCACAGCGAAGCTGCCCGTAGGGTGAGCCACAAGGATGTGGCGAATGAATCATCCTTGTAGCTCCCTCAATTCATCCCTGAATTGAAAGTTTCGAAACAGATGCCCTAACGCCAAACTCAGATTGCGGAAATCATCAATGCTGATTTATTAGTGCACCGCACGCACTCGTGGTGGCATTGTCAAACGCTCCAATACCAAATTACCCACAGCAATGTCGCCGTCAACCGCACAACTCATATTCGCCGCATTATCAAGATCAATAGCGCGACGGGCGAGGTCGTTAAATGTGCGTGGAATAGCGGGGTTGCGCGGATCGGGGAGGGTGATGCCGGTAAGGAAGCCCGATAGCAATGCCGGTTGACCCACTGGTGTGTTGTAATCCAGATGTGCAAAAGGAGTACCGGTTTCAATCACATGGCAGCCACTGCAGGTATTTAATGCCAATTCAAATAACGCATCATCACGTACGGTTGCTGGTGGTGGTGTGTTGGGCGACGGTGTGGTCGGTACAGTTAGCATTGAGTTGGGGACGTTCCACAATACGGCTGCGGGCGCGGCGCCTGCGAGGAAATTTATACTGTTATAGAGCGGCGTAATTTCATGTTGTGCCGGTGGTGGCCCGACTAAAAATGGCCATTCCGCATTAAGAAAATCGGCTAGCAATGACGAATTATTATGTTGAATTTGCGGCTCCTGTTTTACCGTTGTTTGTTCCATCAAACCACCTGCGCGTGGCAACACGAATTCGCGCAATTCCCAGCCCGGTGAGCCCGGTAACAATTCATTGGTGCGAATTTGTCCGATAGCACTTTGGTTGGGCGCAACGGGATTGGCGCCAGCGGCGGTGAACACGTCGGTCAGTAAAGCTAAATCGTCGTTGTAGTTGGCGGAGCCAGCGAGATCAACCCATTTTTGCGCCCAGTCGCGCACGTTGGTACAGCCGGCAATCGGCACTTTATATTCCAAAATCAGGGTTTTGGATTTGTTGTTACAGTTACCATCGTGCAGCGAAAAAACAAATCGCCCTTCGCCTGCTTCGCCACCGCCATACACACCACCCTCGCCGCGTAAATCCAGTCGCAACACAATGCCTAGTAAACGGAAAGGACTTTCTTCCGGCAACAACGGCGCACCCGCGCCGCCACTGCGGATTTCCCATTCACGAATAATTTGTTGATAAACAAATGGCCGTGCCAAAACATTTTGGTTGTTAATAATTTGCACAGCATTCCAGTGGTCAAAAAACCGTTTGATGTAATCAGACGTAGACGCGGTGCCGTTGGCAATATTTTCCATCAGTCGCCAGTAAGTCCACTCGCCGGTGGGGTTGCCGACGGGAGGCTGATTGGGTGAACGACAAGCCCAGGTACGTGTTGGGTCATTTACCACATTCAGGTCGGTAATCATCAAGGAGTGCGGAATACTTGCTGCTCGACTGACAGCACCTCCGGTGGGCACGCCGAGTGGTTGTCCAAGCAACGGTAAATCAATGTTGCGGTCTACGCGAAATAAATCACGCGTCAGCGGGAGTTGAAACTGTTGTTCTTCTCGCCCCGTTTGATCCGTAAAAAATACATGATCGCCTTTGGTAGCTATTCTGCGCGTGCCGATGTGTTGCCGACCTCCGCTGGAAAACAAAGCTTGCGCCTCACCTTTGTGAGCTTCGGCCAATTGCAGGTTCGCTTTAGCAAATGCATCAAAATCAAACTCGGTTTTTATAGAAAAAATACCGTCACCGGGTTTTTCGTCACCGTTTTTTCCGGCGTCTGACAGAACAAGGATTTTATCACCGATGGTAATGGATACCTGGCCGCCGGGTTTTTCTCGTAGAAGTTGTGCATTGATCAGCGCCGTTTTTTCATCGAGTGGTGTGATTGATAAGCTTGTTGGTGTAAAGGACTTTGTATCATCAATTTCTTGCGCAACAGCAAATGAAGCAAAAACCGTGATGGCCAAAAAACCGCGTGAAATAACAGATAGGAAATGCGTAATCCTCTGCATGCTGTATCCTCCTGGAGGCATAGTTGAAAATTGAATAACAATTTTTATCATTAGGCCGCAGAGAATATGGTGAGTATTCTCGAATCTGCGGACTATGTTCTATAGAAGAGGACTGACAGCAGGTCAAACGCTTAAGGGATAATTGACGTCTATGTTCTCAGGCTGATTTGCTATGTTAAAAAATAAAATTAACTTATTTGGTTTTGGTATAAATAAGAAAAGTTGAATAG
>CAMPIG010000450.1 GCA_946886255.1 uncultured Cellvibrio sp.
CGCTCATCATAACCATGATCAATAGCCCACCTACCATCGCCAGGTCAACTAAAGATAAAATTTTCAGTATCATTTCCGCTTCTGAAAGTGAAAAAATTTCAGTGAGCAGATGAAAAATTTCTTCAAAGAATTTAATACCCAGTGCGATGACCGCCAAACTTAATCCTAGATATATCGGAGCCAATACCCAACGCGAGCGGTAAATAGATTTTTCAATAAAACGTTCCATTCAATGTCCCCAAGTAAAAGTATGTATTCATCATGAGAGGATGTTTAACGCCGCTGTTCGACAGAGCGCGCCGACCGGGCGCGATTTTAGCACTCAGCTGTGAATTTGTAGCGATAAGAAAAGAAAAAAGCAGAAAGAAGCCGAAAAGTTCGCTTTCTGGAGACAGGGGTAATGACGTGGCGCTGCTTAAGCTTTAGCGGCCGCCTTTTCGCAGACAGCCGGCCAGGTTGATGCAGTCTTGAACCAATATTCACGTTTTAAGCCAAGGATTCGGTACAAACCTTCCGGCACATCCCGCTTGATGGTCTCCATGCACCGGTTAACGCGGGCAAAACTGACTGCGCCCTGAATATATTGGTTCATCAGGCGCGCCACCCGCTCAGCCTCCACTTCGCCATCGAGATAACCCGCCGCATAAAGTGAGCGCACCAACGCGAGGTTATATTTAACGCCATTTTTGGACATGCTCAACAAACTCTCATTCACCGCCTCTTCTCCACAGCCGGTTTGCGCGCCAGCACTGAAGAAAGGACACCCGGGAATATTGTCCGCATCGTGCCCGAATTTGGTGATGAAGATAAAGTTAATCAGATTCTCCAACTGCTCCAGTGGCGTGTTAACCGGCGAGAGCAACGCATCGAGATCCCGCTTCACCGAGTTCCAATAGTACTCACTCGCCTCACAGAATAGGCTCGCCTTGGATTCAAAGTGGTGATAGAAGCCACCCTTGGTCACCCCCGCCTGCTTGCAAATTTCATTTACGCCAACTGAGTTGTAATTGCTCTGCCAAATCAATTCCAGCGCGGTTTCCAGCAAGCGGGTGCGGGTATCTTGAGTGGACATGTCAGTTACTCTCTCTGGGCCAAGGGTGTACAAACTTCACACAGTGTAAATACCGACCGGTACGAATGCAAACTTCTTATGGGGGCGACCGGCTATTTAATGGACACCAAACTACCGTTTAACTGGCAGATTGGCAATAACTTGTCAGTATAGACAGCACAAAGTCTCAAAAAGATCCCCTCCTCTGAGCATGCGCCCCAAAAAGTAGCTCTACAAAAAATTCGTTTTGGCGATTGACTAACATACCGACCGGTATGTATTATTCGACCAACATCGCATTGGAGACCAGATTCCGATGCCTGACAGTACCAACCGCATCCAATCTTTTATCCTAGAACAGGAGTTTCACCATGAGCTCAGCTCTCGCGACCTTCGTTCCACAACACGCATACAAATTGATACTGGCCGTCTTTCTGGCTGCCGCC
This sequence comes from uncultured Cellvibrio sp., assembly GCA_946886255.1. Next base: position 1,498 of record CAMPIG010000450.1, read on the forward strand.
ACCGGGGCTTACTTTATCAGCGCCAACGCCGATGATGAGACGGCAACTGCAGCACCGCCTGCGCCCTCCGTCGAAGTCACCACTCTCGAACCTCTGGAAATTCGCGCTTGGGATCATTTCTCCGGTCGTCTGACTGCCGTAGAAAGTGCAGCCATCAAGCCGCTGGTAAGCGGCACGATTCACCAGGTGTTATTTAAGGAAGGCCAGGTAGTGAAGAAAGGAGATCCCCTGTTTGTTATTGATCCCCGCCCTCATCAGGCCACACTGAAACGTGCCGAAGCCCAACTGGCCACAGCGCGCTCAAGAGCGAAATTGGCAAATGATGAATTAAAACGGGCTCAACAGCTGGTTGCTTCCAAACTGGTCTCCCAAAGTGTGTTTGATGCTGCCGTCAGCGATAGCCAGGTTGCACAAGCGGCCGTATTAGAAGCAGAAAGCGCCCTTAGCCAGGCAAAATTGAACCTTGAATATGCTCACATCACAGCGCCGATCAATGGCCGTGTCGGACGGGCTGAACTAACAGTCGGCAACGTGGTTGAAGCTGGCGCGAATGCCCCGGTGTTAACCGCGATTGTTGCGGATGACCAGCTGTACGCAGAGTTCAACGTGAATGAGCAGACCTACATACAGTCAGTCCGCACCAGCAAACGCCCACAGGAAATGCCGGTTGAGTTGACGCTCGCTGTGGATGACAGCGTGACCTACCAAGGCCATATCCACGCCTTTGACAATCGCCTGGACACGTCCAGCGGCACGATTCGCGCGCGCGCCATTTTTGAAAACACCGATGGTGCGTTAACACCGGGGATGTATGCCAATGTGCGCCTGGGTTCAGCCCAGACCAATGAAGCCTTGTTGGTTCCTGAGCGCGCTATCGGTACCAATCAAAGTAAAAAATTCGTCTACGTCATTGATCAAAACAACACCGTGAATTATCGCGAGGTGGTATTGGGTGATCACTACCAATCTCACCGCGTGGTACTGAAAGGTGTTAATGCGGGCGAGCGCATCGCGGTAAACAGTTTGTCGCACTTGCGTCCCAGTGCTGTGGTGACGCCGGTTCATGTGTCGACCCTGAATCAGGTCGCAGCTCACTAATCCTTACTTTATTTTTCGCTGCACGCCAGCAACACACCGAGCAGAAACGCTATGAATATTTCCCGATTTTTTGTTGATCGCCCCATCTTTGCTGGCGTCATCTCCCTGTTGATTTTCATTGCAGGGTTGCTCGCCATGTTTCAACTGCCCATCTCAGAATACCCCGAGGTCTCCCCACCTTCAGTGGTAGTCAATGCTTCTTACCCCGGCGCCAACCCGAAGGTAATCGCTGAGACGGTTGCGCGTCCACTGGAAGAACAATTAAGCGGTGTGGAGAACATGATCTATATGTTTTCCCAGGCAACCACCGATGGCCGCATGACCTTGACGGTTACGTTCAAGATCGGCACTGACCCCGACCTTGCACAACAAATGGTCCAAAACCGCGTATCGCAAGCATTACCACGCTTGCCGGATGTTACGCGTCAGACCGGGGTAACGGTTGTTAAAAGTTCGCCGGATTTAACCATGGTGGTGCATTTAATTTCGCCGGACAAAAGTTACGACGAGCTGTATCTGCGCAACTATGCCGTCATGAATATCAAGGATGAATTAGCCAAGGTCACCGGTGTCGGTATGGTGCGCCTATTTGGTTCAGGCGACTATGCGATGCGTATTTGGCTGAACCCCGAAAAAATCGCCGAACGCAATCTCACCGCCAACGATGTCACCAATGCTATTCGCGAACAAAATGTACAAGTAGCTGCCGGGATTATCGGCGGCGCCCCTGTCAGCAGTGCTATTGAAGTGCAACTGCCGGTGAACGCCAAAGGACGCTTGGAAACACCGGAAGAATTCGGCGATATCATCATCCGTGCCGGCGCTAATGGCGAGATCACTCGCCTCAAAGATGTCGCACGGGTTGAACTTGGCCCGGCAGAATTTGCCTTGAATTCCATGCTGGATAATCAACCAGCCGTTGCTATCCCGATCTTCCAATCGCCCGGTGCGAATGCCATTCAGATTTCTGATGCAGTGCGTGCAACCATGGCCGACCTGAAGGAACGTTTTCCCGCCGGCGTGGATTACGAAGTGGTATATGACCCAACCATCTTTGTAAAAGACTCAATTAAATCCGTGATCAAAACCTTGCTTGAAGCGCTGGCATTGGTGGTAATTGTGGTGGTGGTATTTCTGCAAACCTGGCGTGCCTCAATTATTCCGTTGCTCGCTGTGCCTGTGTCGATTGTCGGTACCTTTGCGTTGATGTGGGCATTCGGTTTCTCAATCAACA
>CAMPIG010000451.1 GCA_946886255.1 uncultured Cellvibrio sp.
TAGTTAACAATAGCGAGGATCACATAATGAAAATATTCGGTCGTAACAGACTCTATTGCTTTGCAAGAAGCAGCCTTTTGCTCGGGGTATTAGCCATCCCCTGTCTACTCTCCACCACAGCCATTGCGCAAACCAACCTGGCATCAGGCAAAGTCATCAATACCACCAGCACGGTGGATGTCTACACCGCCGGCAATGCCAACGATGGCAATCAGGGCAGTTACTGGGAAAGCCAGAACAACGCCTTTCCACAATCCTTGACGGTTGATCTGGGCAGCACCAGCAATGTGAATCGCGTGGTGTTGAAACTGCCCAACAACTGGGGTAGCCGCACACAAACTTTATCGGTCGCCGGCAGCACCAACGGCTCCAGTTATTCCACGCTGGTCAGCTCCAGCGCGTACGTGTTTGATCCCAACAACAGCAACAATGTGACCATTAATTTTGCCGGCACGGATGTGCGTTACGTGCGCCTGAATGTCACCGGCAACACCGGCTGGCCCGCGGCGCAATTATCGGAAGTGGAAATCTACGGTGAAGCAGGCAACCCGGAACCGCGTGATGCCTTTGCGCAAATCAAAGCCACGTCTTACAACAACATGAGCGGCATTCAAACCGAAGACACCAGCGATACCGGTGGCGGTCGTAACGTGGGCTGGATCGATGACGGCGACTGGTTGGTGTTTGAAGATGTCGACTTCGGCAATGGTGCCAACAGCGTCAATGCGCGCGTCGCCAGCGACCATGCCGGTGGTGTGATTGAACTGCGCCTCGACAGCGTTAGCGGTTCCCTGATCGGTGAAGTGGATGTGAGTTACACCGGCGGCTGGCAAAGCTGGGTGACCGAAAACGCGAATGTTTCTGCTGACGGCGTACACGATTTATATTTGGTATTTAATGGCACGGCGACCGGTGGTTTGTTTAACCTGAACTGGATTGAGTTTGATACCGACGGCAACAACCCTGATCCGGAAGCGCCTGCGGTACCGCAAAATTTAACAGCGACGGGCACTACCAGCTCATCAATATCCTTATCCTGGAACAGCGTCAGCGATGCCGATGGTTATGAAATCTGGCGCAATGGCAGCTTATTAACCAGCACCTCTTCTACGTCATATCAGGATGCCGGTTTAGCAGAAAATACCGCATACACTTATACCGTGCGTGCATTCAACCAGGCGGGTAGCTCAGGCAACAGCAACAGTGTGTCAGCGACAACCGACGGCACGAATAATCCCGACCCGGAAGGCACCAATGTCGCGGCGGATAAAACCGTTACCGCAAGCAGCACCTTGAGTTTCCTGTCGGTGAATAATGCGGTGGATGAAAGTGCAGCGACCTACTGGGAAAGCAACAGCAATGCGTTTCCGCAAACACTCACCGTTGACCTGGGCAGCACCCATTACATCAACCAGGTCGTCTTGAAATTACCCAACGATCAAGCCTGGGCAACACGCACGCAAACTTTATCGGTGCAAGGCAGTGCTGACGGTTCCAGTTTCAGCAATATTGTGGGCAGTGCGGGTTATACCTTCAATCCGGGCAGTGCTAACACCATCACCATCAGTTTTGCAGAAACCACCGCGCGTTATGTGCGTTTGAATATCACTGGCAATACCGGTTGGGCGGCTGCACAAATTGCTGAATTTGAAGTCTACGGTTATCCCGATCCGGTGCCGCCGGCTACGCCGCAAAATTTGCGTGTGTCCGGTGTGTCTGACACCTCGGTATTTTTAGCCTGGGACAGCGCGGATCTGGCCAGTGGTTATGAAGTGTTGCGCAACGGTAATGTGGTTGCCGATGTGACATCTTCGTCATACGAAGACACCGGCCTTGCACCGGAAACCAGTTACACCTACACCGTGCGCGCGTACAACCAATACGGCACCTCGACGCAAAGCAGTTTGGTCAACGCAACGACGGATGAAGAAGGCAGCACCGATCCAACGCATCCGGAACCCAATGGCGATCACGGCGCGAACATGCCCTATGACCGTTACGAAACGGAAGATGCCAATATCGGCGGCGGCGCTGTGCTGCGTACTGCGCCGACCTTTGATCAAATGCTGACAGCTTCTGAAGCATCCAGGCAATCCTATGTGGCTCTGCCGTCCAATGGTTCGTATATTGAATGGACCATTCGTGAAGGCGAGGGCGGTGAAGGTGTGACCATGCGTTTCACCATGCCGGATTCCGGTGATGGTATGGGCCTGAACGGTGAGCTGGATGTTTACGTGAACGGCACCAAAGCAAGAACACAACCGTTAACGTCTTATTTTGCTTACCAATACTTTGCCGTGGGCGGCGGCCATCCCTCTGACACACCCGGAGGCGGCAACCCCTTGTTCCGTTTCGACGAAGTGCATTGGACATTGAGTTCACCACTGCAGCCCGGCGATGTCATTCGTATTGTTAAAGCTAATGGTGACAATCTCGAATACGGCGTGGATTTTATTGAAGTGGAAGATGTGCCTTCACCGATTTCACGTCCGGGTAATTCGGTCTCTGTTACTGACTTCGGTGCGATTGCCAACGATGGGCAGGATGACTTGACCGCATTCAATGCGGCCGTGACAGCAGCGGTCAACAATGGCCAGACTTTGTATATTCCACCAGGTACTTTCCACCTGAATAACATGTGGGTGATCGGCTCCGTGGGCAATATGATTGATGACATCACCATCATGGGCGCGGGGATTTGGCATACCAACATTCAATTCACCAACAGCAATTCTGCGTCAGGTGGTATTTCGTTCCGTGTAACTGGCCAACTGGATTTCAGTCATGTGTATATGAATTCCAACCTGCGTTCGCGCTACGACCAGAATGCGATTTACAAAGCCTTTATGGATAACTTTGGTAACAACTCCAAAGTGCACAACATTTGGGTCGAGCATTTTGAGTGTGGTTTCTGGGTGGGCGATTACGCGCATACACCGGCGATTATTGCGGACGGTTTGTTGATTGAACACAGCCGTGTGCGCAACAACCTCGCCGACGGTATTAACTTCGCCCAGGGCACCAGTAACTCTACCGTGCGCAACAGCAGTATTCGCAATAACGGTGACGACGGTCTCGCGGTATGGACCAGTAACGTCAACGGTGCACCGGCTGGTGTAAATAATACCTTTACGCACAACACGATTGAATTTAACTGGCGTGCAGCGGGTATTGCCTTCTTCGGCGGCAGCGGACATGAAGCTACTTACAACCTGATTGTCGATGGTGTGGGCAGTTCCGGTTTCCGTATGAACACGGTATTCCCCGGTTATCACTTCCAGAGCAATACCGGCATTGTGTTTTCTGATAGTACTATTATCAGAAGTGGCACCAGCCTGGATACCTGGGGTGGTGAACGCGGCGCGATTGATCTGGAGGCGTCAAGCGATCCAATCCGCAACGTGACGATTTCCAATATTGATATTTACGATACACAGCGCAGCGCGATCCAAATGGGTTACAGCGGCGGCTTCCAGAATGTGGTGTTCAACAATATCAAGATTGATGGCACCGGCCTGGATGGTGTGACCACCTCGCGTTTCTCCGGCCCCCACCCCGGCGCAGCGATTTACACTTACACCAATAATGGCACTGCAACATTTAATAATCTGATTACCACCAACATCGCACACCCGGACGTGAACTTCGTTCAAAACGGTTTTAATTTAATTATTAACCCGTAATGAACATTCCAGGGAAGGAGCGTTGCATTGAATGTGATGCACAACGCGTAGGTCGGATTAGCGCAGCGTAATCCGACACTCATGTACAACCAACGACAGCAGTTGTCGTTAGAAGAAAAAGCCTGTTGAGCAATCAGCAGGCT
>CAMPIG010000452.1 GCA_946886255.1 uncultured Cellvibrio sp.
GTGGACAGCAAAGGCAAACTCCTGCCGCACTTTATTACCGTGGCCAATATCGAAAGTAAAAATCCCGCGTTGGTGATTGACGGGAATGAACGCGTGATTCGCCCACGCTTGTCCGATGCGGCTTTCTTTTTTGAAACCGATAAAAAAATTACCCTGGAATCCTTGCGTGAGCGTTTAAAAACCATCGTGTTCCAGGCACAGCTCGGTACGATTTATGAAAAAACCGAACGCGTAGCAGCACTGGCGGTATATATCGCTGAGCAATTAAAGGCCGATAAGAAACTGGCTGAACGTGCCGGGCAATTGTGCAAATCGGATCTGGTCACCAACATGGTGGGTGAGTTCGACAATATGCAGGGTATCGCCGGTTATTATTACGCACTGAACGACGGTGAAAATGCCGAGGTCGCGGCGGCAATGAACGAACAATACCTGCCGCGTTTTGCTGGCGATGAATTGCCCGCGACCACCACCGGCGCCATCATTGCACTGGCGGATCGCCTCGATACCATCTCCGGTATCTTTGGCATTGGCCAACAACCTACCGGCTCGAAAGATCCTTTCGCGTTGCGTCGTGCCAGCATTTCGGTACTGCGTATTCTGGTAGAGAAAAAACTCAACCTGGACCTGCGCGACCTGCTGAATTTTGCCAAGGCGCAGCATAAAGCCTTGACTGCAGGTGACGATCTGGTAGAAACCGTGCTCGGCTATATGCTCGACCGTTTCCGCGCGTTTTATGAAGATGCGCAGATTCCGGCGGAAGTGTTCCAGGCGGTTAATGCAAAACAAATCAGCGTGCCGCTGGATATCGACCTGCGCGTAAAAGCGGTGTATGAGTTCAGCAAATTACCCCAAGCGCAAGCCCTGGCAGCCGCGAACAAACGCGTATCCAATATCCTCAGCAAACAATCCGGTGAGATTGAGGCGGCATTGAATTCCGACCTGTTGGTGGAAGAGGCCGAGAAAAATCTGGCCAAAGCGATTATCGCTAAAGCCAGTGTGGTTGCACCCATGTATGTTGCGCACCAATATACGGAAGCACTCGCCAGCCTCGCTGATTTGCAACAGCCAGTGGACAGCTTCTTCGACAACGTCATGGTGATGTGCGACAACCCGGCGCTGCAGAAAAATCGCCTGGCGTTGTTGCAGCAACTGCGCGGATTGTTTTTGGAAGTGGCCGATATTTCTTATCTGGTGCCGGCGAAGAGTTAATTCTTTTTTTTAGATGCGTGTCGGATTACGCCGCGTTACACGCGGCTAATTCGACCTACTGTGAGACGTGATGAAACTGGTAATTCTTGACCGTGATGGTGTGATCAATCTCGACCGGCCGGATTTTGTGAAGTCGGCGGATGAGTGTGTGCCGATTACGGGCAGCATTGAGGCTATCGCGCGTTTGTCGCAGGCGGGTTTTACGGTGGTGATTGCCACCAACCAATCCGGTCTGGCGCGCGGCAAATTTGATCTTGACGATCTCGAAGCCATGCACGAAAAATTAACGCAGCTGGTGGAAGATCACGGCGGCGAGATCAGCGCGATTTTTTATTGCCCCCATGCGCCGGAAGATCACTGCAAGTGCCGCAAACCTAAACCGGGCTTGGTCGACGCTATCGAGGCGGAATTTAATATCTCCGCTGAAGGTGCACCGTTCATCGGCGATACCCTGCGCGATCTGCAAGCAGCGATAAGCAAAGGTTGTCAACCGGTGCTGGTGCGCACCGGCAACGGGTTAAAAACCCTTGAGGATTTGCAATACCCGGACAGCGACAGCACGGATGATCTTCCGGGGCTGACCCTGGAACAGGTACAGATTTTTGATGATCTGGCCGCAGCGGCCGACTTTCTGATCAACACAACACGCGAGAATGTATAGTGCTCTACCTTCGCAGTTTTTTATTTCTCGTCCTGCACAATTTCAGCGGCATGGTTATCGGCTTTATCGCGGTGATCATCCAACCTATCCTGCCCTACAGCTGGCGTTGGCGTATCGTCACCCTCTGGAATCGCCTGACCATGGTGTTACTGCGAGTATGCTGCGGAGTCCATTTTCGCATCGTCGGCCAGCGCCACCCGGAGTTATATCCCTGCGTGGTGATGTCCAAACATCAAAGCACCTGGGAAACCATGTTCCTGCAATATTATTTCGGCCCGGTCAGCACTATTCTCAAAAAAGAATTACTGCGTATTCCGTTTTTTGGCTGGGGGCTGGCAACCTTGCGGCCCATCGCTATTGATCGTAAAAATCCGATTCAAGCTTTAAAGGATGTAAAGAACAAAGGCCTGGCACGACTTAAGGAAGGCAATAATTTATTGATCTTCCCCGAAGGTACCCGCGTACCGCTGGGCACAGTAGGGAATTATGCGCGCAGCGGTGCAGACATCGCCTGTACCGCCGGAGTGCCTGTTGTCCCGATTGCGCATAACGCGGCGGAGTGCTGGCCCCACAAACAATTTCTTAAGTACCCCGGCACGGTGACAGTCGTGATCGGTGAGCCGATTCTTACCGAAGGCCGTGATCGCAAGCAGTTAACCGAAGACATCAAAACCTGGATTGAAACCCAGATAAGTCAGTTGCCGCCCGCCCGCAAAGACGGCAAACGTCCCTGGCTGGATGAAGCCAATCAGGCGACTGAGCACTCCTGATTTTTTTGCGGACATTGTACGGGTTATCGAAAGGTTTTTATTCCTTCGTCTCAACAGCGAATCCCGACTGCCTCCTCGCCCCACATTGACGCTTTTTTACTTTTGGTTTGTTTGACATTAAGCTGAATCTTTTGCATTGTTTGCGTTCTGCCCTTTCTCCTATCCAATCTGATCGACGCTGATATACGCGTCAATATACCGATAAAAACAGGCCGATTATTATGTTTATACGCACTTTCTCCCGGTTTATCCTGTTGACTTGTATACTAGTCGCCCAGACAACCATTGCCGAGGATGGCTACGACATGTGGCTGCGTTATCCGGCCGTGTCCGATAGCAGCCTACTCAAACACTATCGTGCACAGGTTAAGCACATTGTGAGCGAAGCCGACTCGCCGACATTGCGTGCCGCAACGGCTGAATTACAAACCGGTCTGAGTGGTTTATTGGGTGCCGACATCCCTTTGACAAAAAGTCCTGCCCGCAAAGGTTCTGTGGTGATCGGCACCCCGCAAGGCTCGCCTTTGATTGCTTCTTTGAAACTCGACGCTCGTTTGGCTGCACTCGGCCCCGAGGGTTATTTAATTGAGCAGACCAAAGTCAACAAGCGCGACGCGTTGGTGATCGCCGCCAACAATGATGTGGGTGTGCTTTACGGCGTGTTCGATTTACTGCGCCAGATGCAGACCCACCACAAATTGAATGATCTCGCCATCAGCAGTGCACCGCGCGTGCAACATCGCGTGGTCAACCATTGGGATAATTTGAATCGCCTGGTGGAGCGCGGTTACGCCGGTTTGTCACTGTGGGAATGGGGCAATCTGCCAGAGTATAAAAACCCGCGTTACATTGACTATGCGCGTATCAATGCGTCGCTCGGCATCAACGGTACGGTGATCAATAATGTCAATGCTGACCCGCGTATTCTCAGCGACCAGTTCCTGAAAAAAGCCGCTGTACTGGCCGATATGTTTCGGCCTTACGGCATCAAGTTGTATCTCTCTATTAATTACAATTCGCCGCGTGCGTTTGGCGATCTGGATTCCGCCGATCCGCTCGACCCGCGTGTGCAGGCCTGGTGGAAAACGCGCACCGAAAAAATTTATTCTTACATTCCCGACTTCGGCGGTTATCTGGTGAAGGCAGACTCCGAAGGTCAACCCGGCCCGCAAGGC